>DASRMY010000111.1:0-6529 GCA_035647695.1 Treponemataceae bacterium
GAATATAAAAGTGCTATACGTTCTCGTCGACTTATTAAAGAAGCATATATAACTCTTTTAAAGCATACCAATACCAACAAAATAAGTATAACTGCAATTGTTCGTCAAGCAGATATTAATCGCGGAACATTTTATGCACATTATAGATCGCCTCATGATGTTCTGGAAGAAATAACGAATGATTTTTTAGCAAATTTTTTAGTTATTTTACAAGAATTCCATTACGCTAGTTTTTTAAAAGATCCATTACCGTTGCTTAAAAAATTTTCACATTGTTTTGAAAAAGACAATGAGTTTTTTAAAAATCTCATTGCTGCAAAAGGCTGTGAACCATTTATGACAAAGTTAAAAAAACTACTACTCGATTATATAACCAATGATGCATATATCCCTGAAAAGGTAAAAAATGAAGATGTTTTTAAAGTTGCAATCGTTTTTTTCTGCAGTGGCATAGTTTCTACTTTTCAAGATTGGATGGAAGGCGAGTTGGTGCAAAACACTGAAGCAATTTTGCATACTATTAATAATATTATAGTTCAAATGGCAAAACCTATTGTAGAAGGATTGCTGTAGATAAAAAAATGGGGCTATCTAAAAGTAGATAGCCCCATTCGGTTAGTTGTATTAATATTAATATATCATTTTACTGGTTCTAATATTAAATCTTTCTCACTTGTGTAGCACATGGTCCTTTTGGTCCGCTACCAATTTCAAATTCAACGCTGTCGCCTTCATTAAGGTTACCTTGAACTTCGCTTTTGTGAACAAAAAGGTCTTCTCCTCCAGCTTGCTCGATAAATCCAAAACCTTTTGTTCCATTAAACCATTTTACTGTTCCTGTTGACATTATATCACCTCTTAAAAATTGTTAGCCTATCATACGTCTTATTCAAAATATAAACAATTGGTAAACCTCTAAACATTTACAAATTTGCTTATTTATGGTACTATTATTTTTATAAAGTTCAAAAACAATAGGAAAATTGCTATTTATGAAAGAAAAAAGAAAAAAAAATCCTTTTTTTAGGATAGTGTATGGTGTTTTTTCCTTTTTTGTAGTGTTCTTACTTCTTGTTGGCATTTGGATAGTTATTTGTTTGATAGATTGTAGAAACGCTGCAGATGCATTACCGAATGATTTTGATGTGTATATTCAAACTGAATCTTTATGGAAATCAGTCGATCCTTTGCTAGATCTACAAGCAGTAGATTTAGTTTTATCTGATCCACAGTTTTCAGCTTATCGCGGGCTTCTTTTTTCTCTGAGAGCTTCTCATGTACGTTCAAATTATTTGGTAAAAAAAGCTCTTTCAAAAAGGGTAGATGTCACACTCCAGTTATCTGAAGTTGATACTTCTTTTTTTGCTGTCATAAACATGGGGGTATTATCAGCTGTAACAAGAGTGGTGCATAGTGCTATGCCGTTTTTAAAAGTTCCTGGTTTAGCCTATGTGAGTTCTGCTGATTATTCTTGTTTTGAATATAGAATAGAAGACAAAACTATCTATATAAAGCCTTATAAAAACCTTGTGCTAATAACAATGGATCAAAATCTTTTAAAAGAGAAAACAAAGTCGTTAGTTTTAAAAGAAAAAAACACCGTTGTAAGAGATTTGCTTGCTGTTAAACAGGAAAATCCTATTCGAATAGCAGTACATACAAATCGCATACTTGAATATTTTTCGAACGATGCGCCATTGTTAAAAAATTTACAAAAACATGCGCCCGAAGATGAATTTGGTCAAATATCTTTTAGAATTACTGATGAGGAAATTTCCGTATCAGTAAAAGCACCTGTAACGACGTCTGTGACAGATGAAGCATTTGGTACTCTTATTTCTACAGCTTCATCTTTGCCGGTTCTTCCTAGTAAGATGCCTCAAACTACTCAGTATTATACTCTTTTAAATCTTGCCCCGCTTAACGAATTGAAAAAATCCTTTATGCCATTTTTTCCAAACCCGAAAAAAATTGATTCAATATGGTCAAATGCTCAAAAAATGGCACATCTTTTGTTTTCACTCAGTCTTGAAGATTTGCTTTTTTCATGGACAGGAAAAGAAATTGCTGTTTTTGGGCTTGCTGGAAAAAAAGACCCTATTTTTGCCTTGGAAATAAAAAATGAGAGAAAACGACAAGAAATTTTTGATGTTTTCTTATCGTCTCTTATTGTTAAAGATGGTAAAAATCTAATTTATAATGGAGTTCGAATACCAAGTATTGATGTTCCTCGTTTTATACAAGATGTCTTGTTTGCCTTTGGTATTAATTTACCTAATCCGTATTATTTAGTACAAGATAATTTTATTTATTTTTCGGAATCTTCAGAGAATCTTTCTGAAATATTTTTTTCTGTTTCTAACGGAAAAAGCATTTTCAAAAATGAAAACTGGGTTGCCGTTTCAAAAAATAGTTTTCCTGAATTTTCTATAGGATTATTTTACGATCTTCAAAGAAGCGTGCCTTTTTTTGTTCGTAATAACTCTCTTGTTTCGCAGGTTTTAAAACTTTATAATATGGGCCGTTGTGATCTTAGTTTTAATAATGGAAAAATGGCTTGTATTCTTAATGCACATGCAAAACGTGCTACTAGCAATGTTCCTGTTTATGGCTTTCCAATAAGTCTTCAGGGTGTTCCTGAAAAAAATCTTATTTCAGTTTCTTCCAAAAATGCTGGGTATGTTTATTGGCTAGAAGATCAGCGTGTTTTACATCAGTTAAACACAAAAACGTTAGAGGTTAAGAAAACGTCCTTTACAGAGAAAACAGTTATTACCAAATCTAGTACACCTAAAGGTGATATTTGGGCAGTAACTGCGCAAGGTGCTGTATATTTAATAAATGAAAATTTAGAAACTGTAGATGATTTTCCCATTCTCACTGGACAAAGGCTTAAAGCTGGTTGTACCACCCTGCAAAAGTCCTTGTTGTATACGGCTCATAATAATACTATCTGCTTTGTTTCTCCAGAAGGGGCAGTTTCAACAGTAAAACTTCCTTCTCAATCTTCGGTGCTTTCAACACCATCAGTATACAACAAAACAGCGGTTGCCTATGCCAAGGGTTTTATTGGGGATGTTTTTAGTTTTAATCAAACGCATTGTTTTAATGCAGATACACCTCTGACCGTTAACGGTATAGCGTATGGGAGTCCTGCTTTATTAGAATCTAAGGGAAATAGATATAGCATTTATAACTCAAGCAGGTGTATTGACAATGTGGTGTAACAATGAAGTTATGCCAGGGTTTCCAATTAAACTTGCTGGTCTTTTTTATAATAATGTTTTTGCTTTTGAGTCTTGTTTTATAGCTTTGTCGGATGACGGAATATGTCAATATAGTTGTCGGGTTCTTTGACATAAATTATGCACTTTTATTTTCCGCTGGATTAAGAACTTCAGCATTCACAACTGAATATCTTTTTATAGCTCTACAGCCCCAACGTTCAGGGTGTTTGTCTTTAGCAGCTTGAAGTATTTTATTTCTTTTTCTAAAAATTGAAATATGTTTACCCGTTCGTTTTTGCATGGGCGTCACATATTGTAATCCAGAATGCTTGTGTTCTTGATTGTACCAGTTTATAAAATTAGCAAACCATTCACGGGCATTTGTAATCGTTGTGAAACAGCGTGGATACCCACAGGTGTGTTTAAGAGTTTTAAAGAATGATTCAATGTATGGATTATCGTCACTGACTCTTGGACGTGAAAAACTGGGCACTATGCCAAGTTGATAATAAAAAGCAACAAGAGTTATGCCTTTCATTGGGTTGCCGTTATCAGAGTGTACGAACTCGGGATGAGCATTTTCTTTTTTAGTTACGCGCTCAAATAACTCTTTTGCATTTTGGTCATTTTCATGATCATAGATTGCCCAGCCAACAATTGAACGATCGTAAAGGTCTTCTATAACGTATGCGTAGTAGTACAATCCGGTAATATCACGTTTTAGCCACGTAATATCCCACATCCAAACTTGATTTGGTTTTGTTGCTTCTAACTCAACAGGTTTTTTTCTAGATGTTCCTTCTTTACTTTCTGTTCTATGTGTAATTGCTTTTTGTTCACGTAATATACGGTAAAAAGAACTTGCACTTGCTATGTATATATCGTTATCTAATAATGAATTATATATTTCATGAGAATTCATATCTTTGTATTCAACATTGCAAGCTGTTTGATATATCAGCTGTTTTTCTTTCTTTGTGAGTTTTCGGGGAATATGCTTTTGAGCACCTTTTCGTTTGTCGTTAACACCAAACTTATTCCATCGTTGTATTGTACGTTCTGAAATACCTATATGTTTACACAAAACCCGCAAGCGCACTATTTTGAGGACAACATAGAAATTCACAAAAGCGAGAATATCTTGTTTGTCCTCTGGACTCATTATTCGTCCTCGTCCGTAATCCCATGATTCGAATCCAGTTTTTTTTTAAGTGTTAAGATAGCAACCACTTCTGCAAGTGCTGAATCCTTTTCTTGCAGTTTTTTATTTTGTTGTTTGAGTTGTTTCTCAAGTTCTTTTATTTTTTTATTTTTGTCGGTGTTTTTGTCAGTCATAAATGATTTTATCTCCTGTTCAAACAGGGGAATATGTTCACTGTGTAATCCTTTCTGTCGAAGCCATTCTCCTTCTAATTTTGGTAACACTGTTTGATGTTCCATAACTAAATCAAGTTTTTCTTTTAGGCTTCTCTTGCTGATTGCACAGTCACTGTCCTGTTCTACAGTCATACTACCATCTTTTAGTTTTGCTAACCAGCTATTAATGGTAACTGTACAGACACCTGTTTCTTTTGCAACTACCGACACTTTTCTGTTTTCTGGTGGTAGAACTTTCCGTAAAACTGCATTTCTAAAACTCTTACTATATTTCATATATTTGCCTCCTTACTAGACGACAACTATATTGACACAGAGGGAGAGGGCGGGTCTATCTATTTTTGGGAGACAAGAAAAATGCGAAACTGTTGCTTAGTAAGGCAAAAAAAATAAATCCTGGCGATCCTCATGCTCTCGTGGTTGAACATCGTTTAGAGGATACCTTCTCGCTGGATAAAAAACTCTTGATAAGTGATGATTCTGTACCTATAATCGTAGAAAAGGCGATTTTTTATTATAAAAACGGTTCTTATGCTGAATCTGCCGCCCTTTTTGATAAGGCATTTTTGGCTGCAGATAAAGCTTACATAGAAGCCTATGGGCCAATACGTGATACTGCGTGGTCATTAAAAGATGTACAGTCATCAGAAAACGAAAAAAGTTCATTATCTTTACTAAACGAAAAAGAGCTTACTGCTAAAAATATGGTATTTCTTATATACGAATACTCAGAGATACTTCAAAATGTTATTGGTGCAAGGGCAAAAAATAAAAATGAAGTATATGGGCAGCTTATAAACTTACATCTTTTTACTCCTGTTTCGATAGATAGCTTTTATAAAAACCACAAAGTACAGCCTGAAAAAAGTATTAGTCGTATAGAATGTGCTCGTTTTTTATGGAATCTGTACATTCTTAAAAAAGGTATGCATTCTGAAGCAACCATGTATTCTATCGCATACCGAAATAATAATTTTTCACAAACCCCAATACCAGATGTTTCAGTTAAATCTCCAGATTTTGATGCAGTTTTAGGCTGTATTGAAAATGAATTAATGGAATTACCAGATGGTATTAATTTTTATCCTTATAAAAAAGTTTCATCGCTAGAGTTGCTTGATTGGATTAAAAAACTATAGCCTATTACTCATCATCAAGTTGTTCTCGCGTCTCTTGATCTTCTATATGTTCTGGTTTTGATAAATGGCTTGCGATTTCTTTTAATTTTTCTGCTGCAACAGTGATAGTTGCTGTCGTTTCTGTAAAACTTTCAACACCGGTAGCAAGTTGTCGTATAGTAACTAAAATTTGTTCAAATGCATCGTCTTGTTGATTTACAATATCTGTAATTTGGTCTGCAGATTCAGCTGTTATTTCTGATGAGGAGCTAATGTTTTCAAATTTTGTTTTAAGAGAAGCGGCAAGCTCACCGCCTTCTCTAATTTTTTCGGTCCCGCTTTCAGATGATATAATAAGGTTATCTGATTCATGCTGAATATTAGTAATGCGTTCTTTTATTTCGTTAACAGAGTCTGTTATGCTAGAAGCAAGTCGGTGAATTTCATTAGCTACAATGTGAAACTTTTCTCCAGTTTTTCCTGCAGAAGAAGATTCTAATTCTGCATTAAAGGCAATAACATTTGTTTGTTCAGCTATATTTTCTATTAGAGTAACAACGTGCCATATACCATCTATTTTTTCACCCAATTCTTTTATTCCTAAAATAGTGTCAATGTTTGAATCAGTAATTTCTTGCATTTTGTGAAGATTGGTATTAAGTTGTAAAAAACTTTTTTGTACAATTTCAGCCGAATATTTAGCTCTTTGAGCCATTGCTTCAATTTCTAGTGTATTGTTTTTGGAGTGTTTTTTTGAATTTTCCATTACAGATACAATTTGATTAATTCCTGATGATTGCTGTAAAG
>DASRMY010000112.1:0-2289 GCA_035647695.1 Treponemataceae bacterium
CTTTATATTTAAACGTAAGCGGTTTAAATTCTTTACCAGATTCTGTAAAAAACTTTGAAAAGAATTCATAATACTGCAAACGCACTACTTGAATTGCAACAATCATACCTTCAAGAACTATAATCACAAGATTGCCAATAATAAATATTGACAAACCACCAATCCCACCCGCTAAATCTTGCAAGGTAAAAACAATAAAACCTAAAACAGCATGTGCTATTGCAAAAGCTCCAACACGAAGAAAACTCACCGAATTTGAAAGGTACCCTGATAAGGTTTCGAGTATTTCTACAAATCCTTCTATGATGCCAACACCCACACCATCTTCAAATGCTGGTTTTTCTTTATCAACCAACCTACTCAATGGACCTGCTGCAAAAACACCAAATAATGTTGTTGCAATAATTACCCAGTCATAGATATGAATACTATCTTTCGCAATTGCTATACGTAAAACCATAAAGACCACATACCAAAAAAAACAAGCGCCTGAAAGTCCATTTTTACCAAAAAGAGCTTTACCTTTGCGATTTAATAAAAAATTATTTGTAATATTAATGACAAGCCCTATTGAGTTTATAACAAAACCTATAGCAATAGTAAAACCAAACAATATAAACATCTTGCCTATGGCATCACCAGAAGGCATTATATCAATAATACGATCGCGGGGCATTCCAAAAAATCCTGTTACCCATCGTCCCCAGGGAACAAGCAAGTCTTCATTACAAAAGAATTCTCCCGTTAAAAGTCCCATAACAGAGCTTGAAGTACCAATTGCACAAAAAATAGGACCAAAACCACTACCCAACACAGGAAAGTTTTTTATTACGCCGGTAATCATTAATACGCCCAGTGCTACAAAGACCAAACCTTGGCCTAAATCTCCAAACATAATACCAAATAACAAGGTATAAAAAAAAGCAACAAAAGGTGTTGGATCTATAGTTCCATAAAGCGGAGCTCCATAAGAAAAAATCATTCTCTCAAAGTTTTCAACCAAACGGCCATGTTTTAATTTAACTGGAACCTGTTCCCTTCCATCTCTAACAGAAGGAACTTCTTGAGGAGTGAACTCACGCAATACAACTCGCCCATGGGTCAATTCATCTAAACCTTTCATAATGTGAGCAACTTCAAATTCTGGCACCCAACCAGTTATTCGATATACAAGCTGTGTTGACTCTAGTTTTTCTTGAAACGCAAATACTTGTGCCCCAAGCGAATATGTTTGCAATAAAGGCAAAAGAGTTTCCTTATTTACATCTGAAAAATTGTGTCGCTCTTGTATTAGTTTATCAAGTTTTTCTTGAAGAGCTTTTGTCTCAGCTTTTAACCCAGCGAGCATATCATCTGGAATCCCCTTAAAATTTGTAGGGATTTCAAGAGGAACAAAACCAAATTTTTTTAACTCTCCATCTAACGCAAAGCGACCCTTTTTAGAAGAAGCTGCTAAAATACGGGTCTTATCTTTCCCAAGAGGTATTATTACAGCTCGCTCTCCAATAGAAAAAATTAAATCATCAACAACGACAGGATCAATTTTACCTATTCTCAAGGATAAAAACGATAAGTGTTCAAGCTGGCTATACGAAACTTTCAAATTAGAAAAGGCTAAAGCTTCTTTATACGCTTCATCAGCTTTTTGTTTTGCTTTTTGCACCTGGCTTTCTCGTTCGTGTAGTTTTTCTACCAAGTCAAGAAGCTTACACACTTTTTCAAAATCTTCGTTCGTAGGAATTGTGACAGATTCATCAAAGTGTTCTACATCTTCTATGCCTAAATACACCCGAGTAGTCTCAAGTTTATCGAAAAGTTCTTTAGCGCTGTTTTTTTCAGGATGAGCTGTAACTGAATCACTGCTGAGCTGGATTTTTGATTGCGTTTCAAAATTCCCATTTTTTCCAAGATATTCAATTACTCTAGCAACATCGCCTTTTAGCACCATTAATTCTAAAAGTCTCATCGTTGCAGTTTTTGCCATAATTCCTCCAAACTTAACTTTCCCACTACTGTATTCCAGCAAATTCTTTTAACTGAGAATCAGGTACATTCAGCCGCAAGCCTTCGGCCGCCGTACGTATCATATTTACTTCATTTTGCTTTATTTTAAACCAACTAACTAACACCATTGCGGTAAAAGGATGTGCATGAAATTTAGATAAAGCAGTTTTGTTTATTTTTAAGTTTACTGCCCGCTCAAACCAAATCGGGTCTAAAACCCAATCAGTATCAGTAGACTCATTCAATAAATTATAGTATTTCCACCCTTCCCATGCACCTTTATTA
>DASRMY010000113.1:0-2102 GCA_035647695.1 Treponemataceae bacterium
TGGTATACCTGTAAAACCTCTCGACGTTTCAAAATGAGTAACAAATGCCGTTAGTCCATTATATATCCCCAATGATATTTTACGCAAGTACCCATCATCAATTAAAAGAGCAGCTTCTTCAGCATTTGAAATAAATCCCATCTCAACAAGTACACTTGGCATGTTTGCGTGCTTACAAACAAACCACTCTTCTTCTTTTATACCTCTGGATGGCATCATAGAGCCAATTTGCTTCTCTAACCCATCATTTATATATTTTGCTATAAGAATACTTTCAGTTGTAAATTCTTCTTCCATCATAGAATTTAATATCGGCTCTAATTCTTTATCAGCTTTTGGAAGGCTTACAACTTGGCGTCTATAACCCGGACTCAAATACCAAACTTCAAATCCTTTTGCGGTCTTGTTAAAAGCAGAATTAGCATGTATCGAAACAAATAAAATAGCTTCGTTATCAGCAATTTCTACCGTATTTGCTTGTTCTGTACGCTCAGAAAGCGAAAGAAAGATATCTGACTCACGTGTTAGTATAATCTTTTTATCTGGATATATAGATAGTAACATTGCATGCAGTTTTTTTGCTACAGTAAGGGCTAGGTCTTTTTCGTGTATTGTTACTTTTTTCCCATTTATAATATGGTTACTAACAGCTCCTGGGTCTTTTCCTCCATGCCCAGCATCTATTAAAATTGCCCCAATCCTATAATGGGTTTCAGGTGGAACAGAATCAAAAAAGTTTTTAACTATGCTTAAAAAGGAATTATTTGCATAAAAAGTACCATTTGTTTTTTTTACCGCCTCGCATTTTTTCATAATGTGATAATCAAATAAAATGTATTCTGAAAATGCTGAGAAACTTACATGATGCCCATTTTTTTCTAGAACTCCTGCACCTCTCATCCCATCCCAATAAAGAGTTGAGTCTGTTTTTTCTGCAACTCTGACAAGACTTATCATCTCATCAGGCATAGATGATTGAGCATACGCTAATGTTGTTAGTACTATAAGTACACAATAAAAAACCCGTGTTTTTTTCATTAATTATTATCCATTGTTTCACAGTAATACACAGCGCCTTGAAGACCACCTCTATACAAGGCTTGTAAAAAGTTTTTATCATGTTCTGGTACATTTATTCTAACAAGCTGTGGTAAAATTTCAAGTGTTTCTTTTATTGTTAATCCATTCCAATCTTCTTCTTCTTTCACTCTTGCTTCTCTTAGAGATAAACCTGCTGCATCTGGATACGCAGAAGGCGGAAACAATGTTTTTAATGGTTGCTTTAAAAATTTTTCAGTTTCAGGGCTATGTAAAACCAATCGTACAAATATTTTTTTTATTGCGGTTTTACATGCTTGTACAGCTTCTTGGCGACTTTGTAAACACGTAATTACATTTCCAGCTTTTTCAACATTGTTTTGCGGAAAACATACTGTATCACCCTTTTTTAGACGTGAAAAAACATCTTTAACACCTGCAACAGAACGAGCTGATGAAAGATTTTCAACAGATTGCACAATCCCTGGTATTGATACCCAAGCTCTTTCTGCACTGACCCTTACACAGGGTACTTCATATACGTTAGTTACCCCTTCAAGAGCTTTTCTTTTCGTTAGAAGTTCAGTAGGTTTTTCATTAAGCGCAAGAAGTAATGCTTGTTTTGTCACATTTAAACCTGATGCGTATGGATATGTCCAACCCGACATATATCCACCAGATAAACGAGCAGCTATTTCACCTATCATGGGTCCCTTCGAGGTTACTTTTATATCTGCTTTTACTGCTCCATGAGAGAGCCCCAAAGCTTTTACCCCTGCTAGTAAAACCTTAAAGATTTCTTTTTTTTCTTTTTCACAAACTTTAGAAGGCATCGTGTGCCCCATTTCTATAAAAAAAGGAGGATAAAAAATATGTCTATCGGCAAAGCCAGTAATCGTTAATTCTCCATCTGATACAAGTGCATCAATAGAATATTCATTGCCATCCATATAGTCTTCGACAATTGCTCGTTCTGTACGAGAATATTTCATCGCTTTTTTCAATGCTGGGAAAAGTTCATCTGGTGACAACACCATTCGACATCCTCTAGCACCCATACTGTC
>DASRMY010000114.1:0-4083 GCA_035647695.1 Treponemataceae bacterium
TTCAAAAATACAATAGTATTGGGGGGTTATTAAAAGACCGTCGTGTTGCAAACTTAGAACCTCTTCAAAGAAATCCTTGCTGGCATCTAAGACGTGATATGTGTATATTAGTAGAGGGGACAGTGCCTGTTTGCAGGGAAGCTCCTTTTGCAAAAAAGGCAAATAAACAACAATTTTTATCGTGTGGAAATGTGTTTGCTAGTTCTTTAGAAGACGTTTTTAACAATGGCATAATGGCACTTCAGGCACATATAGACAAACAATACAGCGAACACTGCAAGGCTTGTGATGAATACTATACCTTTAATTTTTAATGAGCGACAGTTTAAACGAACTGTTTTGGGTGGAAGCGTCCGTTTTGAAAATAGTACAGTCCCCGTTACGGTATTATTGCTTAATAGGGGTGGGTCACATTTTCGAAGCCAACAATTACAAACCCTTGTTTCTGATGGTTTTTCTCGTATTATTTGTGTTGAAAGTTCAGCTGATAGTTATACACTAGAAGATTATTCCCAAAATTTTCCTTCGGTAAAGTTTATAATCCCGCTTGAAAAAATAACACCTGGCGAAATGATAAATGCTGGAATCGCTGAAGCAGATACTGAATATGTTCTTGTTCTTTGGGACGATTTAAAAATAACAGAAAAGATGTTATCGCCAACTGTGTATAAAAAATTAACAACAACGCCTCGACTTTGTATAGCCCCATACATTCAATCTAATTCAAGGTCATACTTGCCCGTTCGAATGGTTCCTTCGGTTGATGCTTTTTTTCTTGATATTTCTCCAGAACCTGTTCTTTCTGCGTGTACCAATACAGCTTATCCCTTTGATTCAATTGGTTTGTATCATCGTGAAAAGTTTATACAACTTGGTGGGTTTGATTATACAATAACTAATTCCTATTGGCAAATTTTAGACTTTGCATTACGAGGGTGGTTGTGGGGTGAGGAAATAGTTATTTCTTCTTTTATGAAATGTATGTATCAAGAAACTATTCCTTTAGAAGATACAACAGCTGATTATATGCAATTACGTTTTTATTTAAAAAACACAGCCCCTGTTTTTAAGATTGATCATGCATATATACCAATAAGTCGAGTGTTTAGTTATATAAAAAAATCTTCGACAAATTTGTTTACAGCAATTAGTGATTTTAGAGATGCAAGAAAATGGGTTGAAAAAAACAAATATAGATTTAAAATGGATATGCCCTATCTTGTAGAAAACTGGGAATGTATTAAAGGATTTGAAAAATGACAATACTTGTTATCCAATGTCGCTTGGAATCAAAAAGACTTTCTCGAAAAGCACTTCTTCCATTAGGTAGAAAAGAACTAATTGCATGGACCATGGATGCTATGCGATGCGTCCCAGCTGATAAATATATTTTAGCAACAGATGAAGATTCCTTTCCTGAATTATCTATTATTGCTAAAAAAAAGGGGTGGGATTGTTTTGCTGGTCCAAAAAATGATGTTTTAGAGCGGTTTTGCCAAGTTATAAAAAAACACAAAGCCGATACACTTATTAGAGCAACAGGTGACAATCCTTTTTTGTTTTATGAAGTAGCGCGATCTTCTATAGAAGTGTTTCCCTCTAAAAAATGTGATTATTTTACCTATACAGGTCTACCACATGGTTGTGGGGTTGAAGTTTTTAATACAAAAGCACTTTTAGATGCAGCCGAAAAAACAGATAATCCTTTTGACCGCGAGCATGTTGGCCCTGCTGTTTTTCAATATCCAGAAGAATATGTGATTGTTAAAGAGCCAGTGGCTGCTGAGTGGAATTATCCAGATTTACGTACAACGATTGATACTGTTGAAGACTATGAATTTGCTCGACGGCTTGTTCATATTGTTAGTGGAACAAAAAAAGTTCAACGCCCATATACCTCATCAGAAACACTACATGCAATGCAAAACCTTGCAGTTTATAAAAATATTCTTCTATGTCCTTCTGTAAAAAAAGGATGTGGGACAGGCCATTTGCGACGGTGTATAAAAATGGCTGCAAAAAACGCTTCTTTTCTTTATATTCCTAATAATGTTGGACTTACACAATGTGAAGCTTTGTTGGAAGAAGCAAAAAAAACAGGAGAATTGGCTGAATGGCAAATTGTTCACGCTTTAAATGATAGAAAATATGCTTTTATTGTCCTAGATATGTTTTCAACCGATAAGCAAAAAGCCAGTGTTTTTTGGAAGTTTGCTCCTGTGATAGCTATTGACGAAGGCTCTCTTAACACTATGTATTTTGATTATATACTTGATATAATACCTTCATCCTCTTTAGAAAGAAACACAAATCTTTCTAATCCAGCTTTTATTGACTTACCATTAAAACGTAAAAAGAAAGCAGTTAAAGTTATTCACAAAGTTATTATAACCCTTGGTGGTGAAGATCCTATAGGACTAACAAGTCTTGCTGAAAATGTATTTAAAGAAGTTAGAGCAGTTGATGGAAGTCAACTTGATATTACAGTTGTAAGAAAACCAATTCCTAACTTAGCCGAAAAGCTTGCAAAATATGATTTAGTTGTAACACATTATGGGTTAACTGCTTTTGAAGCAGCTGCAGCAAATTGCGCCGTTATACTTCTAGGCACGAGTTCTTTGCATATTCAGCTTGCAAAAAAATTTGGTTTTGCCTGTGTTATGACCTCTGCCTTACATTCATCTACTATTTCAGAAATGATAAAACATCCTAATCGTCTTGGATGTGGTGTTGAATTAAAAAAAGCTCTTAATGTTGAAAGAATGTCATTAAATGACTTTATAGCATCTCTTGCTAACTGTCGTAGGCGAGGTTGTCCTATATGTGATCCCCGTAGCAATAAACCAGAGCCAGATATGGTTGTTTTTCGTGATGAAGCTAAAACGATACGCCGTTGTGGTTCTTGCGGTCTATTATATATTTCTTTTAATGCTAAAGCAGCTGTAAATTATACAGAAAATTATTTTTTTGAAGAGTATAAAAATCAATACGGGAAAACATATCTAGAGGATTTTAACTATATAAAAACACTCGGTATTCGTAGAATAGTTCTTATAGATTCATTATATTGGAAAAAACATAAACGTCATGCAAGACACAGTGAAAGCCCTGTTATTCTTGATATAGGATGTGCTTACGGACCTTTTTTATCAGCAGCAGCCGATACAGGCTGGATACCTTATGGAACAGATATTTCAAAGGATGCTGTTGACTATGTAAACAATGAGTTGGGGTACCCAGCTGTACAATCATTTTTCCCTGTTTTTAATCCTGCCGAAAAATTTGGTCGTTCTCGATTTGATGCTGTTAGCATGTGGTATGTGATAGAACATTTTGAAAATTTAGATACAGTGCTTAGTAAAGTTGCTTGTTTAATTAAACCAAATGGTGTGTTTGCCTTTTCTACTCCTTCTGGTTCAGGCGTTTCTGCTACATATAATAGAGAAGAATTTTTTTCTAATAACCCATCAGATCATTATTCGATATTTGAGCCTAAAAAAATACAAAGTATTATGAAACGATATGGGTTTAAGGTGCAAAAAATTCTATATACAGGGCATCATGCCGAAAGATTTCCAAACTACACAAAAGATAAAGAAAAAAAAATAATGTTGAAAAGCAAAATGATGAATCTTGGGGATACCTTTGAAGTGTATTGCATTAAAATTCCTAAGTCAGGAGATGTGTAATGAAACACATACTCATATTAGGGGCTGGAGTGATGCAAAAGCCTGCAATTAACGCAGCACAAGAGTTAGGCTGCTATGTGACAGTAGTCGATGCCAATCCTCATGCACCATACGTAGATCTTGCTGATTGTTTTGAACCTATAGATTTAAAAGACATACCAGCATTAGAAAAATTAATGTACAATATGAAGAAAAAACATAAAATTGATGCAGTTTTTACTGCTGGTACAGATTTTTCATATTCTGTAGCAAGACTTGCAAAAACCTATGGTCTAGCATCCCATTCTCCTAATGCTGCCTTAAATGCGAGCGATAAAATACGTATGAGAAACGTTTTTATAGGGAAAGCTCCATCGCCACGTTTTGTAGAAGTATCAAAAAATAATTTTAAAAC
>DASRMY010000115.1:0-9552 GCA_035647695.1 Treponemataceae bacterium
ATTTCAAGGTATACATATGCTTGATACATAATCAGCTCCCATACTCTGTTTGCTAAAAAATTTTATCAACTGTACCATTTTTATTAAAAACATGATATACTGGTAAAAATATAAGATTATTTTCAACGAAAAAAAGGAGCATCAGTGAATAAGCACGACTTTCCAAAAATCCATTTTTATGACCAGGATTTTGTTGATGTGTATGACAAAACATGGGCGTGGCTACAAGATTTTTGGCGTCATCCCAAAAGCGGATCTAAAACAACAGACAGATATTTTATGTATCACTCCCCAGAAGATGGCAGTTCTGAACTACCTGTTGTAGATCAACTTGATAGCACTTTTTCATCTTTTTTTCTCGTATACTCCAACAGAAACTATCCGGCTCATCAAAACTTAGATTATTTATATTCAAAGCAAGAAGAAAGTGGCGCTATTCGTTGGAAATATAATGTTATAACTAATGAGCCGATTTTTTCAGAGGACAACCCGGAAGGAGTTGGCCTCCCGCTTTTCGCTTGGGCAGAATACAATTTATATCATAAATCTGCCAACAAAAAACGAGTAAAAGAAGTTATGCCTCTGCTTCAAAAATATATGCTTTGGCTTGAAACAACCTTTAAACATGAAAACGGTTTATATCAAACTCCTTTTACGGCAAGTGGCATGTTTAATGCTCCACGAGAAGGAACCTCCTTCCCTGTCGACTTTAACGCAGCTTTGGCTACAAATGCTTTGTACATGTCAGCACTAGGAGACATTTTAAATGATAAAGAAATAAGTTTTCAATATAAAAGACTTTATTTTTCTCTTAAAACAAGAATTAATTCCTTAATGTGGAATCAAAAAACTGGTTTATATCATGATTTAGATGACAAAACAAATAGGCTTCCGCAAAAAACTATTGCAGGATTTTGGCCAATGCTTGCAGAAATTCCAAACGAAGACAAAGCAAATAAAATGGTTGAACTACTTACAAACCCCAGCTATTTTGGCACATATCACCCCTTCCCATCTTTATCAGCAGATGACCCCTCTTTTAGCAAGGATGGGAACGCGTATTGCGGAAGTGTTTTTCCTCTTTTTAATTTTATGGTTATAAAAGGACTCGAAAAATATGAGCATTGGAATCTTGCACGAGAAAGCGCTATAAAGCACCTATATTTTATGCTTGAAGGAATGTTTCCTGCAAATTCAAAACAAGGTGATT
This sequence comes from Treponemataceae bacterium, assembly GCA_035647695.1. Lineage (GTDB taxonomy): Bacteria > Spirochaetota > Spirochaetia > Treponematales > Treponemataceae > CETP13. The sequence continues at coordinate 1,211 of DASRMY010000115.1, forward strand.
TATACGAAGCCTATCTTCCTACAAAAGAAGGTATTGCAAAACATGAAAACAGAGACATTTTTCCAAGAAAAAGACATCTTTTTTCAGCTGGCTTATCTACAATTGCACTTATGGTTGAAAACATTATAGGATTAGAAATAAGTTTACCTCGCAAAACTGTAGATTGGATAATTCCAAATCTTGAAATAATGGGGATTGAAAATTTATCACTAAAAAGAAATCTTATTACTATACTTTCTAACAAAAGTAATCGTGGTTGGGAAATCCAAATGGAAAGTGAAAAGCTATATTATTTTACTATTAATATTTTAGGTAAAAAAAAGAAAACCCTCCCTATCCCCTCCGGAAAATGTTCAATGCTTATTGATAAATTATAAATAACACACAGGAGTCTCTATGAAAACACTGGAAGCCGTCATTGAAATAGGCTCTACAGCTATACGTTTAATGGTGTTTCAAGTTGATTCCAGCAGCATGTGGACAACCATAGATAGGGCAGAACTACCTGTTGCACTTGGAAGAGATGTCTTCACTAATGGAGACGTTTCGAGAGAAACACTATTACAATGCATTCGAATTTTAAATAGATTTTCAGAGCAATTAGCAGGATGGGGCATAAACAGAAACCATACTTCAATAATTGCGACAAGTGCGGTTAGAGAAGCATCTAACCGCGATATGTTTATAGATCGAATTTATGTTAAAACACGTTATAAAGTCAAAGTTATCGATGGCATTGAAGAAAACCGGCTTATGTATCTAAGTTCTGTAGAAATCCTTCGCACAGCGGCACCCCAAATTTTAGACCAAAATGCAGTTATCATTGAAATAGGTGGTGGATCAACAGAATTTATGATTTTACAAGATGGTAAAATGGCTGCTGCTCACAGTCTCCGTTTGGGAACTGTAATTATCGACCAATACACAAAGGCAATGCTTGGCTCAGTAAAAGATTCACGCCGTTTTCTTTCTGATTATATAAAAACAGCCGGAATGAATATGAGTACAGAAACAGACTTTACCAGCATTAGTGAATTTATTGCTCTTGGACCCGAAACGCTAATAGCAGCGAGAGAGGTTGGAAAAAAACTTGGTGATAGAATTTGGTCTATTTCAAAACAGTCTTTTTTTGACTTTGTTAATAGTATAAAAGAATTTTCTATTGAAGAATGTTTAGCACGATTTAAAATTTCATATAATGAGGCTTACTCTTTACAAGTTGGCCTTCTTACGTACAAATTGTTTATGGAACTTACAACCACGGAAGAAATGATTGTACTTGATGTTTCTGTGCGAGAAGGTTTTCTAATAAACAGAATATCAGCACCTGATGATTTACAACCAATGTTTTGCTCTCAAATAATTGCATCAGCTCGTAGCATAGGGAAAAAATACAGTTATGATGAATCACATGCTATCTATGTTCATGACACGGCGTTAAAAATATACGATAAAATGGAAAACGAACTGGGTCTTCCTGCCTCAGCACGCTTGCAACTCGAAGTCGCCGCATACTTACATGATATTGGAGTTTTTATTCGCTCTAGGGATCATCACATACACAGTCAATACATAATTTCTAATTCAGATATTTTCGGTCTAACACATGATAGTATAAAAATTATATCGCTTGTTGCTCGCTATCATAGGGGCATAGTTCACTACCATAATGATGAAATATATCAAAGTCTTTCACGCATAGAACGAACACAAGTTTTAAAAATTGCCGCAATACTTCGAGTTGCAGATGCATTAGACAGAGGCCACTGCCAGCATATTAAAAACTTTACTATTGAACTACAAGAAGACCGGCTTGTATTACACATGCAGGATGTTCGTGATATTAATCTTGAAAAAATGGCAGTAGCTGAAAAATCAGACTTGTTTGAATCGGTTTTTGGCTACAGTGTGACACTTTTATAAGGATAGTAATTAATGAAAAAAAAACAAAAATATATTAATCGAGAGCTTTCATGGATAGAATTTAATGCACGAGTTTTACATGAAGGGCGTAGACCAGAAGTACCATTACTCGAAAGACTTACTTTTTTGGGAATAGTTTCTTCCAATTTTGATGAGTTTTTCATGGTACGAGTAGCTGGTTTAAAACGAGCAAAAACCTCAAATCCCAATTGGCAAGACATTGCAAATATTAGTGTTACAAAACAACTTGAAAAAATTTCAAGAAGAGTTCATGAGCTTGTATCTTTACAATACAAAACACTACATAAATCAATTCTCCCTGAAATGGCTAAAGAAGGCTTGCGTTATATACCATTTAATACATTTACCTCAGGGGAAAAACAATATTTAGAAAGCACTTTTAGAGAACAAATTTTACCTCTTCTAACCCCCTTAAGAACAGATACAACAAGAGAATTACCTCATGTATCTAATTTAAAATTATATGTAGCTTTCACTCTTACCCCTATTATTGAAACATCAACACTCCCTGAAGTATTTCATTCACACACAAAACAACCACCGCTCGCATTGGTCCAAATTCCGACCAGCATTAATAGAATTATATGGTTGCCTACAAACGGAAACAAAAAGCGTTTTACCTTACTTGAAGACATAATTCTTCAATTTGGAACAATGCTCTTCCCCGGATATAGCATAGATCAATCCTTGGTTTTTCGAGTAACAAATGACGCTGCTTTTAATGTTGACGAAGACAGAGATGCGGATTTTATTGAAGCTATGAAAGAAGTTTTGCAAGCACGAAAAACATCTTTTCCCGTACGTTTTGAATGCACTAATACCAGCCCAGAAATTCGTGATTTGCTTGTTAGCCGGATGAATTTGACAGCACAAGATGTCTATCAAGTAAATGGAATTCTTGACATATCTTCTTTCGCTAAAATAGCATCTATAGAAGGGTATAAAAAACTGAAATTTGCAAAATGGAAAAATTATCAGCATGCACAACTAGACAAAAACGAACCTTTGTGGGATGCAATAAAAAAACAAGATATTCTTTTACACGTGCCCTATGAAAGCTATAACAGCCTTCTTAGGTTTTTAGATGATGCTGCCGCAGACCCAGAAGTACTTGCAATAAAAACAACGTTATATCGTACCAGTGGCGATTCACCTATCATAAAATCCCTTGAAAAAGCCGCCAGAAACGGAAAGCAAGTTACAGTCTTTGTTGAACTAAAAGCTCGTTTTGATGAACAGCAAAACATTGGCTGGTCATCATTTTTGCAAGATGCAGGCGTTATAGTAGTCCATGGAATTGCGAATATGAAAGTACACGCAAAAATGCTTTTGATTGTGCGGCGCGAAGAAGAAAGCATAATGAGATATGTACATATGTCTACTGGTAATTTTAACGACACCACCGCAAAACTCTACGTTGATATGTCATTGTTTACTGCAAAATCTCAAATAGCGAATGATGCAACGCTTTTTTTTAATATGATATCTGGCTACTCTACCATACAACCAATGCAACACCTAAAAATCGCGCCCATTAATATGAAATCTACATTACTTTCAATGATAGATAGAGAAGCTCAACATGCAACACTCGAAACACCAGGTTTGATTATGGCAAAAATGAATAGCTTAGGTGACAAAGATATTATCGACGCACTATATAAGGCTAGCCAAAAAAATGTTCGTGTTTTACTCAATGTACGTGGTATTTGTATGCTGGTTCCTGGTGTTAGTGGACAAAGCGAAAACATACGCGTTTGTAGTATTGTCGGTCGTTACTTAGAACATACAAGAATCTTTTATTTTCAAAACAGCGGAAATGAAAAAATATACTTATCTAGTGCTGATTGGTTACCACGCAACCTAGAACGCCGAGTAGAATTGATGTTTCCTATACAACAAAAAAGTGTATTTGAAGAAATAAAACGAACCCTTGAACTGTATTTTTCAGATAATTGCCGATCCCACTACCTGACAAACACAGGGACATGGATTGCTCGCTCTCCTGTTGATACTGAAGAACCTCTAAGCGCACAAGAGTTTTTAAATACAAAGTACAAAAAAAGACATGAAGCATCCAATCTTGAAACAAGAACAGAATTTGTCGTACGCCGTAGTGAACCTGGAGAATCATAAACACCCGCTATTGATATTTTTTTTGCTATAAATTATAGTATGTTCAAACCACCTGCGGTTAAGGATGACGTTTTACAGATTCTAAAACTAAGGGCCAGACGTTTCTTTTTTAATGCATCTCTTTTTTTAAAAAACTACGCATGCAAAATGCAGCCCATGGCTTCTGTTTTAAATAAAACACAACACTTTCAACATTCTTTTAATCTCAGATGGAAATTTAAATATAGTTAATCTTAAAAAAGCGAACGAGGAGTTCTCTAATGAAAGACAACAAAAAGACATCTGCAAGAACATGGAAAGAACATGTAATTAAACAAGATGAAATCGACTGCTATTTAGAAAACGGTAAAGATTTTATTGACACTGATGCTATTGAAGCTCAAATTGCTACCAATACAAATCCAAAACCCAAGCACATCCGTGCTATATTACAAAAAGCCTATGACATAAACCTCATGCCTTCAGAGGATGTTGCAGCCCTTGTAAATATCACTGACCCTGCTCTACGCGAAGAAGTATATAAAGCTGCACGAGACATTAAAAAAAAGGTTTATGATAATCGCGTTGTCACCTTTGCACCACTTTATTGTGGAAGTAAATGCGTAAACAGTTGTAAATATTGTGGTTTTAGAGCTGATAATGCCGATGTCGAGCGACGTGTTTTGTCAATGAAAGAAATTAAGAATGAAGCTAATGTACTTGCAGGCACAATTGGGCATAAACGACTTGTCATGGTATATGGCGAACACCCAGAAACCGATGCACAATATATAGCAGATAGCATGAAGGCTGTTTACAGTGTTAAACCCAAAACAAAACGAGGCTTTGGCCAAATACGCCGCGTTAATATAAACGCAGCACCATTACCAATAGACGATTTAAAAATTTTACAAAAGGCTGGTATTGGGACCTACCAAGTATTTCAGGAAACATACCATAAAAAAACCTACAGCCAAGTTCATCCAGAAGGGACTCTAAAAGGTAATTACCTGTGGCGTTTATACGCATTACATCGTTCAATGGACGCAGGTATTGATGATGTTGCAGTAGGTGCTCTTTTTGGCTTATACAACTGGAAATTTGAAGTAATGGGCTTAGTAGCCCACTCTGCAAACTTAGAAAAATGCTATGGCATTGGTCCACACTCTGTTTCTGTACCACGACTAGAGCCAGCAAAAGGGGTTGATTTTTCATGGGTCAAACATTGGGTAAGCGATGAAGACTTTAAATATTTAGTAGCAGTTTTGAGAGTAGCAATACCCTATGCAGGACTCATTGTGACAAATCGAGAAAAACCGAACATGATAAAAAAAGTAATAAAAATGTGCACCCAACGCGATGCTGATTCACGACTTGGCATTGGAGCATATACCGATGCTTTTCCTACAGGAAGCCACGCTAGTGCAAATCAAGAAGGCGAGCGACAACAATTTATACTTGGCGATATGAGAAGCTTGGATAGTGTTATACAAGAACTCGTAGAAATGGGACATATCGTATCATTTTGTACAGCTGGGTATCGATGTGGTCGCACTGGTACAAAGATTATGACATTACTAAAAAGTGGTAAAGAAGGACATTTTTGTAAAATGAACGCAATTCTAACCTTTCAAGAATGGTTAGATGATTTTGCAAGTCAAACAACAAAGGTGATTGGTGATAAAATTATTGATAAGGAATTAGCAGAAATTGAAGCTCGTCCACATGACTTTACACCACACCAAATTGAAGAACTTAAAAAAGCTCGTAAACGAATCCAAAACGGTGAACGAGATTTGTATTTTTAGGAGTTTATAATGATTAAAACACCTAAAGCCCTTCGGTTGCATCTCGGAATTTTTGGCAGGATAAATACTGGTAAATCTAGTTTTATAAACACACTCACAGGACAAAAAACATCTATTGTTTCACATGTAAAAGGAACAACAACAGATATTGTTCAAAAAAACATGGAATTATATCCCATAGGACCAGTTACCTTTCTAGATACCCCTGGAATCGATGATAACTCTGAGCTGGGTGCTTTACGCATGCATCAAACAAAAAAAACTTTTGAATCTTCTGATATAGCGATCCTGTTGCTTGAGGCAAATATCTGGACAGACTATGAAGAAAAATTTGTAAAACAAGTAAAACATAATAAAACACCATTAATTTGTATAATAAATAAAATAGATACACAAGTAGCTGATGATGATTATATAAAAAAAATACGAGCTGCATCTCCGCATATACTTCAGGTTTCCTGTAGAGTAGCTAAAAAAGATGAAAAAGAACGTACTGCAATCCTCTTTGATTTCAAGCATATTTTACTCACAATGTGTCCCGATGATTTTATAACACCTCCTTCAATTATGGGCGATTTACTTTTAACCACAAAGCCACCACACATTATTATGATTGTACCTATTGATATCGCAGCACCCAAGGGTCGACTCATCATGCCCCAAGTACAATCAATTAGAGATGGCCTTGATAACAATGCCATTGTTTCTATTGTAAAAGAACGGGAGTATTCGCAGTTTTTACACCAATTAAAAAATCCGCCAAACCTTGTTATTTGCGATTCACAAATCGTTAAAAGCATGGTAACTAATACTCCCTCAAAGATACAATGCACAACTTTTTCTACACTTTTTTCACGATATAAAGGAGACATAAAAACCCTTGTTCACGGAGCACGGCAAATTGCTGCTTTACAAAAAAAGGATGTCGTTCTCATTGCAGAAGCATGCACCCATCATCCTACAGAAGATGATATTGGGCGCGTCAAAATTCCTCGTTGGTTAGATGAATTTGTAGGTTTTCACGTACATTGCGATCATTGTGCTGGAATAGATTACCCAGAAAACATTAGCGATTATAAACTTATTATACACTGTGGCGCATGCACGCTAACCCGTCGCCAAATGCTCTATCGTATTGAACATGCCCAAAAAGCAGGAGTAGCTATAACAAATTATGGTATTGCAATTTCTTTATTACAAGGCGTATTAGACTGCGTTTTATCACCATTTAATATGGATATATAACATGAGTACTAAAAAATTTGCACAAATTCTTAACCGCATAAGCGCCTTTGACTTTACTCAGCCTCAAAAATCATATATTAAAAACATACCACAACTAAAAAAAGACCTTATGATAGCGCTTGGTACAAAAAACAATGAAAAAAAACAAATTCTTTTTGCCAAGGCTGCACAAATACGCAATCAATATAACGGTCAACGCATGGTCCTTCGGGGCTTAATTGAATTTTCAAGTTATTGTACAAATACCTGCATGTACTGTGGCTTAAACGCAACCAATACGAGTGCAAAACGTTACAAACTCAGCCCCGAACAAATTCTAGAATGCGTCGATGCAATATGGGCGCATGGAATAAAAACTGTTGTCTTGCAATCGGGCGAGGACTGTATGAAAAAGGAAGCCTTTGCTGAAATTATACAAGAAATAAAATCTCGCTACGATATGGCCATAACACTATCTGTAGGAGAGCGCAGCAAAAAAGACTACACATACTGGAAAAAAGCTGGAGCTGACAGATATTTGCTTAGAATAGAAAGCACCGACGTTCAAATATATGAACGTTTGCACCTTAATCGTAGTTTAAAATCTAGAATGAGCTGCTTAGATACCTTACAACACTTAGGGTACCAAACAGGAAGTGGATTCATGGTCGGCCTCCCTGGGCAAAGCCTACATACCATTACAGATGATATTATTTTTTTAGCAAAACACAATTTTGATATGATTGGGATTGGTCCGTTTATACCACACCAAGATACGCCACTGCGTAAGGCGACTCCAGGTGATATACAGCTTACCTTAAAAGCAATAGCACTTATTAGATTAGTGAATAAAAATGCCTGGCTACCAGCTACAACAGCTGTTGGCAGTTTAACGAGGGATTATAGAGTAGATGCTCTGCATGCTGGAGCAAATGTAATTATGCCCAATTTTTCACCAGCATCTGCAAAAGCCATGTATCAAATTTACCCACATAAAAAATGTATACAAGAACAAACCGACAGTCTTTCAAAGAAAATGAAAACACTTGCATCTAAGGCCTTGTTAAAAGTAGATTATTCTAGAGCCGACTCGTTAAAACCGTTTTATAAAAAAAAAGACCCTGTTTCATATGAAACAGGGTCTTTTGGGCGATGACGGGATCGAACCGCCGACAACCTGGGTGTAAACCAGGTGCTCTCCCAGCTGAGCTAATCGCCCATCTATGTACTTAAGATGTTAGAAAATAATAC
>DASRMY010000116.1:0-2398 GCA_035647695.1 Treponemataceae bacterium
GGTATTAATATTTCCTTTAGCCTTAACTTGTAACAAAGCATCTTCATTAGTTAGCCATAAAAGTGCATTTGTTAAAAAATCTAAATTATGTGGGCTATTAGTATATTCAATCATATTTGATGGAAAATATTGATTGGAACACACCACAATTCTTGTTTTGTTGCCGCTTTCTACTGTGGTCCATCCTCTTACATGACCTTCTGCGCTTGCAGCTAAAATATATTGGTTTTTTTCATATGTATCAACTGTATAATTTGTATAAAAGGGGTCTGTGATAAACGGTTCACTGTCACTCACCATAGGAAGTTGAAGCCATGCATTATTGGTAGTTTGAACAAGTGGTTCTATCTTCAATTTATCTGAAGGGTAAATTTCTAATGGACAAGCCCAATAAACCTCAAAATTTGTAAAAAAACTTGTAATAGGTGAGTTTTTAGATACGTTTTTTTTCTGGGTTGTTATCCAAAACGGATATTTAATTAATTGAATATCTGTAGAATTTTGTGCTTGCATAGTGATTTTAAAATTTGCTTCATCTTGGACTAAGGCTGTTTTTATACTAAAACCCCAAAAATCTAATAATTCGATAAGTTGATTGCCAAAAAGAGGTTCAACCTTCCATGAGCTTTTATCTGCAACAATTGATGAAACAGCAAAAAAAGTTTTACCACCTGACATTACAAACCGTTCTATTGCAGCAACACCATTCGTAGAAATAGCAGAATTTCCTAATACTATAAGTGGTGAGCGTATGTTGATATTTTGAGTATATATAAGGTCTTCTTCGCTTATTTCAAGCCAATCAAACCCAGATGATTCTAACCATGAGCCAAGATATGAAAAATTCTCTTCTAATGTTTCTTCCCCGCCACATAAAACATAAACGGATCGTTTTTTCCCATTTAAAAAAAACTGCAAAGCACTATCAATAGTATATTCAAATGTAATAGTTGAAAGCACAAAAGGAATTATTTCTGTTTGTCCTCCACATTCTAAAACTATTCCAGAAAACACATCTGTAATAGATGTGTGGTTTTTTTCTGTTATTTTAATTTGCTGACTTTCCAAACCGGCAGATAATAAGTTTTTTTTGATGTCTGAACCTTTTGGATTAATAATTTCTAGACTTATAGCAGGTGAAAAATTTGCATACTCATACAGCAAATCTTGGACATCTCGGATTTGTGGATAAAGGTTTTTTAACGAACTAGAAAGATAATAACGTATATGTAAGGTATCTGGCAAATTTTGTATAAGTTCTTTTGTTATAGGTGCTAAAGAAAATTGTTTTTCAGAAGTCGTGTCAATTCTAGTATAAAATAATTGAGAATTAATTAGTATAATAGCTAAAAAAAATGAAATGCTTATAGTAAGGTTTTTATTTTTATGCTTAATTGGATGTGTAGAAATAGTACTATGCATGCGTTTTTTAGTTATATAACGAGACTGTATTAGAAAAAAGAATGTAATTATAATAAAAAAAGTGCAATCGCGTGTATCCAAAATGCCTTTAGAAGCAGCATCAAAATGCCAAGAAAAAGATAAAAAATTACATGCTGATTGTAAATAATACGGTAATTGAATTGATAGGGGTATGAGGTGTATAGAATTAATGATTGCAAGCGAAAAAGCAGTTATTATAAAAGATGCTATGCTGTTTTTTGTTAGTACAGCTGTCCATTGAGCAAACGCAATAGAAGCAGATGCAAATAATAAAACACCAAAACAACTACAAAAAATGCGAGACAATGATATATCACCAAAAAAAATAACAGAAAAAGGAACAACAAGGGTAATTGTTACACAAATACCAAAAACAATAAAAGCTGCGAACCATTTTGCCGTAAACGTTGCAAAAATGCTGAGCGGTAAAAAGAGTGTAAAATCGTCGTCACTTACCCATGAATTCATTGTTAAGACGGGAATAAAAAGTATACTAATATACGGTATACATATAAAAAAATAGCGAGTATCTGTAGACCCACGATTTTGAATAAAAAAATTATGTATATAATAAAAATTTAAGGCTAAAAAAATGAAAAAAACAGCCCCAGCTATATAGATAGCTGGGTTTATTGCATATTTAAACAATTCCTGCTTTACTAGAATAAAAAAACGGCGAGTTTTATCTTTCATTTTTTGCCTCTGAAGTAAGTTTTATAAAAGCTTTTTCAAAACTTGTTGTTTTTGTTTTATTGCATATATTAGCAGGACTCTCTGAGGCTATGACAGTGCCGTTATCTAACACAACAACCTTTGAGCAAAGTTCTTGTACCTCATGCATAATATGGGTTGATATTATAATGGTTTTTTCTTTGCTCATGGTTTTTATTAAAGAACGCATTTGTATTATTTGATGAGGGTCTAAGCCTGTTGTTGGCTCATCAAGAAGTAACAC
>DASRMY010000117.1:0-4485 GCA_035647695.1 Treponemataceae bacterium
ATTTTACGGAGCATTTAAGAAAAATAACCCTGGCACAAAAAGAAAAGTGGTTGACGAAATATACGGCAAATTAAAAGACAAAAACGGTTTTTTGGAAGCGTTGGTTGAATTATACAACGAACCTTTAGAATCGTTATTTGAGGAACAAGACGAGGGAAACGTGGAGTGGGGGAAGAACTGGTAAAACCAGAACCGAACCCTATAAAATACAAAAAAGTTTTTTTAGATAACTTGCAAGATTATTTAGCAATCGGAATGACATCGGACGAATATTGGAACGGCGATTCACAGTTAGTTAAGTCATATAGAAATGCATGGAAAATTAAATCTAAACACGAGAATTATTCAGCGTGGTTAAACGGTTTATATGTAAGTGAAGCGATTAACAGTTCTATATCATCTATATTTAGCAAACAGCCACAATCGTACATGTTACAACCGATTGCGATAACCACAGAAGAGAGAGAAGAAAGAGAGAGAAAGAAGTATGAGAAATTAAAAGCACAGTTAAATGCCGAAGCAAGAGCAAACAAAAAACAGGAGGCAAAATAAATGGGGTTTACAATTGAAGAATTACAAATAGATATACAAGGAAATTCCGACAATGCCTCCAAAAGTCTTGAAAAATTAACACAGTCATTAAATAAATTAAAATCAGTGGTTGGAGCGGGTTCGGATTTTTCAGGATTGGGAAAAATAGCGAATCAGTTACAACCGCTTAATAATTTAAATTTAAAAATAAACGTAACTGGTTTAAAGAAACTAGCACCTGTTTTAGCGGAAGTAAGTAAAGCACCGTCCATTGAAACACAAATGGAAAGTTTAGTTAAGGCTTCTGAAGTTTTACAACAGCTAGGAAAAAATAACCTAAATTCGTTTTTAAATAGCTTGAAGAAAATCCCAGAAGTAAGTGACAGTTTATCTAAACTTGATATGACAAAATTTGCACAACAAATAAAAATGGCCGCCGATGCTGTTAGACCGCTTGCAGATGAGATGGAAAAAGTGTCACGTGGTTTTCAGGCATTCCCTATTAGAATACAGAAAATAATTCAAAACAACGAAAAATGGGGTGCATCGAACAGAAAACTTGACACATCTTTGACAGGCACAGGCAATAAAGTTGCGTGGTTATTAGCCAAAATTAATTTATATGTTATTTCTGCAGGTAGAGCAGCAAATGTTGTTACAGAATGGATAATGCAATCAAATCAATATCAAGAGAACTTAAACCTTTTTGCCGTAACAATGGGTGAAACAGCTGATGAAGCGTTCAGATATGCACAAGCGGTTGAGCGAATCATGGGTGTTGATAGCTCTGAATGGATGCGTTATCAAGGTGTGTTCCAACAGATATTAGACGGTTTTGGAGTTATTGGTGACAAAGCGGATGTAATGTCAAGAAACTTAACACAAATGATATATGATTCAGCATCATTCTTTAACACGTCAATAGAAACCGCAGCAACAAAGTACCAATCAGGTATCGCAGGCGAGTTAGAGCCGTTAAGACGTTGGGGTTATGCACTAGATCAAGCAACACTAAAACAGACAGCATTAAATCATGGGTTGAACATTAATTTAAATGAAATAACACAAGCACAGAAAGCGTTGTTAAGATATGTAACTATAATGGAACAGAGTAGCAATATTGTTTACGATATGGGTAGAACATTAGAAACACCTGCTAACGCACTAAGGATATTAAATCAGCGTATTATTATGTTAAAAAGAGCATTAGGTAATTCATTAATACCTATTATTATTGAAGTAATACCATACGTACAAGCGTTCGCACAAGTTTTCGCTGATGCTGCAAATGCGGTAGCAAATTTTTTAGGTTTTGAATTAACGGAAATAGATTACAGCCAAAATATAGACAACGTAACAAATCTCGGTAAATCTTATGAGGATTTAAACGAAGAGGTCACAGCATATAAGAGAGCGATGGTTGGCATAGACGAAATAAACGTTTTAGGTAAAACGAGAGAAGTTTCCGACAAAGAAAATGGATTAGGTAATTTTGACCTAGACATTTCATTGCCGGATGTCAATGATTGGTTAGGCGAAGTAGAAGGCCGAGGTCAAGAGTTGTATGACGAAGTTAAGAAAATAGTTGATAAAGTAACACCACTCCTGATTGCATTTGGTACTGTATTTGCAATAAGTAAAATCACAAGTGCAACCACAGGTATTGGTAAGTTTGTTAAAACATTTGCACCGTTAGTTGGCTTTCAAAATTCGTTTGCAGCCGCACTAAACAACGGAACAGGAAAATTAAGTGCTTTTAAAGCAGGTATGAAAGGTTTTAGAGGCGAAATTCCATTAATGGCAAAAGCGTTAATTGGTGCAGGCGGAGCAGTAGTAGCGTTTAACGTGTTTAAAGAAAGTATATATAATGTGACAAGCGGAACAAGTAATTTAAAGAACGAGTTACCTAAATTAGCCCTTGTGTTCGGAGCAGTCGGCACGGTATTAAATATATTTCTAGGGCCTGTCGGTTGGGTAATAACAGCGGTTGGCGCTTTGACTGGCGTTCTTGTAGGACACGCAAAAAACGTTAGAGAGCAAGCTTTAAACGAATTATACGACGATATCGGTTTATCTGCAAGCGAATTGCGTTCGCTAACAGCGGATTTAGGCGATGAAATAAACAAACAATCTGAAGTGTTTGCAGAACATAATAATAAAGTACAAGCACTAGAAAACAAATACAATGAATTTGAATCTAGTTTTGCAATGAATTTAAACGGAATCAGAACATCTACAGAAGAAACAGGCACTTTGATAGAGGATATTAAAACAAATTTAGAAGGTATGGTTTCGCAGGCTAGAAGTAATTTAGAAACCACAACAGACGCAGCGTTAACAGCATACGCAAAGTTAGCGTTAGATAACGATGGTTTTATTAGTGCCGAAGAGCAAAAAATACTAGAATCTATGAGAGTTAATTTAGAAGAAAAGAAAACAAGATTTAGAGGAATACAAGACGAGATATACAAAATTTACGAAAAAGCATCAAGAGAGCGAAGAGATTTGACAAGGGCTGAAATTGCAGACATTTATGAGTTAACTGATGAGATGAGAAAGTTAGCTGAATTTCAATCACGAATTGAGATTAATAAGGCGCAAGTAATGATAGATGATATTGCATCGGGCAGACGGAAGATTTCCGTTGATAATGTTGATGATATAGTCGCCGAGGCAACAACGCAGTACAAGGATTTATACGAAACGGCAAGAGATAATTATGCTACAGAAAAAGCTTTATATGAAAGCACTCTATCAGGAAGTGAACTACAGTCTGCTTTAAGCGATTTGCAGACACGGTATAGCAAGCAAATGGTTGATGCTAGCCAACACATAGAAAATGTTTTAAACGCAGTCAAGCAACAATTAAAATCTCAAATGCCTGATACATACGAATCAAAATCAGGAACGGGTTGGTGGGATTCTTTCGTTCAGGCAATCGGGGTTCCTGTGGCTGACCTTTTTATAAAAGGTGATTATACCAAAGATACTGCAATTGCGTGGGCAATAAAAGACGCATTGGAAAAGGTTGAAAAAGCACAAGGAAGCACTTCTTATGGTTCTAGTGGTGTTAACGGTAGCGGTGGTGGTGGAGGTTTTCGTAGCGGTTACGCAACAGGCGGTTTTCCTGAAACAGGCAGTTTGTTTATGGCAGACGAAAACGAAATTGAAATGAAAGGTTTTATGGGAAATAAACCTGTAGTTGTGAATAATCAACAGATAATAGACGGCATTAAACAAGGTGTAAAAGAAGGCTTGTTTGAATCAGGTGGAAATAATGGTGGCGATTGGCACATACAGATAGTTGATGAAATAGGAAATGTGAAAAGCGAAACTGTAATAACCGCTGCACAACGTAAAAACAGAAGAGACGGTAAAACAGTCTTACCATTGGGGGTATCTTAAATGTATGAAGCAATAGTCACAGTTGATGGAGAATCTATTCCTGTGCAACCGAGTTATTACCAATTAATATATAGTGATGTTTCGGATGAGCAGGCAGGACGTACGGAAGATGTAGAAATGCACAAAAGTCAAATAGGAACAGTAACAGGAATTGATTTAGGCTGGCAAAACCTTACAACGTCTGTAGCTTCTTTGATTGCGAATTTATTTTGGCCTGAATATGTGAATGTAAAATTTTTAGATTTAAAAGCAGGTGGCTACATTACAAAAAGATTTTATTCTGGTGATATAACAGCGCCTTTATACAGTGCGAAAACAGGACGTTGGGAATCCATAAAATTTAATTTACGAAGCAAAAAAGGGCATGTAAACGATGAGAGTGGTGAATTATGAATAGTAAAGTTAAAATAACTGGCGACAATATAACACTAACCGAAGAAGATATAAAACAAGGTGGTCTTATTATAGATCGCTATAGCTTATCAGGAAACAATATTGAAGTAGGTTCAGCGGTTTCTGCTGAACTTAACTTTAAATTAGATAATGCTG
>DASRMY010000118.1:0-6886 GCA_035647695.1 Treponemataceae bacterium
GAACAACGATAGCTTTTTTTATACTGAGCTATCGTTTAGAAAAGCGCTTCGATGTTTTTTGTCCAAAAATCGTTAAAGTTTTCATCAGTAATACCAGTTATAACTTTGCCGTTAATGCGTATGTTAGCTCCTGGTTCTGCACAATGTCCTAAACACATGCATCCTGCAAGTTCAATTGTATCTTCCAGGTTTTTTTCTGCAATTGTTTTTTTTAACAAATTAAGAATTTGCGGACCGTTTTTAACATGGCAAGAACTGCCTAAACAACATTCAATTATCATTTTATACCTCATATACATAGTTGGCCTAAGCCGACTGTCACGATTGCTTATGCAAACATGATTACTAATTTAGTAGCTAATACAATTGCTACTAATGCAATTGGATACGTTGTTGCATAAGCTGATGCAACCTCATCAGTTCCTGCTGTTTGTATTAGTGTACCAAGAGCAGGAGTACTTGTCATCCCTCCAGTAATGGAGCCTAAATTATTAAATATTTTAAGTCTAAATACATATTTGCCAATTAAAAAGCCTACAATCATTGGTACACAAGTCATTATGCCCCCATAAATAAAATATGATAACTTTACATTTCCTACAAAGTTAGCCCCGCCAGGAACACCTGCACCAATTAAAAAGAGTACCAACCCAAGCTCTCTAAAAAAGTTTAAGGTTTCTTTTTTAAGTCGACAATCAATAGGACCAATGTGCTGAAGATGTCCAATTATTAAACCTGCAACAAGGGTTCCTCCTGATTTACCAAGAGAAAAATTTATGCCCGGGATTTTTATCGCACCAATGAGGCATCCCAAAGCAATTGCTAGAAAAAAAGGGAAAAAACCAAATGGATCAAGTTGTTTTAATGTACCCTTAGGCTTGGGTATTGACACCGCACTAGCAGCTACAAAACGTTCACGTTCTTTTTTAATATCTACTTTTAGTATTTTGGGGACAATTTGTACAAAAAACACAACTCCTAAAATGCCAAAAATATACGCAATACCGTATCCTGCTACTAATTGATTAGGATCACGAATTGCGCCTGTTGTAGAGACTTCTCCTGCAACTTGTGCTGCAGCTTCTTTTGCGGCAGCAAGTCCGGGTGTACTTGTAAGTCCCCCAGTCATAAGCCCTATAGCCATTTCTGGTGATAAACTTTTGTCTATTTTCAAAAAAAATAAAGCGGTGAGTGTCCCGAGCAAAATTATAATAATACCGTTGAGCAAATAGGTAAATGAGCTTTTATTCATGGTTCTAAAAAATTTAGGTCCAGCAATAAGTCCAATTGCAGTTACAAAAAGTGTTGTCCCAAAACCAGAGATCATATTAAAGTGCGATTTAATTGCTTCATCAAAAAGCAGAATTGTGCTTTTACCAATAGAAAACTCAGGTATATAACTAACTATAATTCCCCAAATAAGAGCTACAAGTAGTACGCCGGCGGTTCCAAGGGATATGCCTTTTATACTAAAACCACCGATTATATAGCCGAGTGCGGCAATAGTAAAAACAATAAAAAATAGTGATAATGCAGAGGCTGTTAGGTCAGCAAAGTAAAGTGTCATTATTTTTCCTCAAACCTCGGATTACCGTGTGTGTATGTGGGTAATAGTAATGGTGATAATTCATTCCCATCGATGCCTGCTGATTTGCGTTCTTTTGCAAATTTTTCTACGTGTTCTAGTGAAAGTGTACCAACCTTTGCATCTTGTGCTGCTTGAGCGGCAGCCTTTCCTGCATCACGACCAAACACAATTATATCTAATAAAGAGTTACCCATAAGCCTGTTTTTACCATGGATTCCGCCAACAGCTTCACCAGCTACAAATAGGTTTTTAATAGTAGACATGCAGTTTGTATCAATTTCTATACCACCATTTTGATAATGTAGGGTAGGATATACAAGAATTGGTTTTTTTCTAATATCAATGTCATATTTACCAAACATACGCAACATTGCAGGTATGCTCCTTTCAATAGTGCCTGGGCCTCCAATTTTTTCAATCATAGGAGTATCGAGCCAAATACCATAACCGTGTTGTGTTGGAACACCTTTTTTTCTTTCGTTACATTCTCTAATAAGCGAAGCTGCTGCAACGTCTCGTGTTTCAAGCGGGTTCATAAAAATTTCGCCGTCAATATTTAAAAGTTTTGCACCAAGCGAGCGTACTTTTTCAGTTACCAATGCACCAAAAATCTGCTCTGGAAATGCTGTTCCAGTAGGATGATATTGTAAAGTTTCCTGGTACATGAGTTTTGCACCAGCGCGGTATGCAATAACTAAGCCGTCTGCAGTTGCACCATAATGGTTTGTTGTAGGAAATCCTTGATAATGAATACGACCCGCACCACCTGTTGCAATAATTACTGTTTTTGCGCGAGCAATGGTAATTTCGTCTGTTTCCATATTTAATAAAACAGCTCCTGCAGCATAACCGCTATCATCTAAAATAATTTCGATAGCCGAGGTAAATTCTACTGTTTTTATTTCCTGGTTTTGTGCTTCATCACGGATTGTACGCATAATTTCTGAACCTGTGTAGTCTTTTGCAGCGTGCATTCTTTTTCGTGAAGTACCACCACCATGAGTTGTTACCATTGATCCATCTTCAGTTTTATCAAATTCAACACCAAGTCCATTTAACCATTTAATAGCTTCTGGGGCTTCTGTTACTAGTTTTTCAACAAGTTCTTTTTTTGCTGCAAAGTGGCCGCCACCGTAGGCATCTAGATAGTGATGTATTGGGGAGTCGCTTTCTTTATCAGCAGCCTGAATACCACCTTCTGCCATCATGGTGTTAGCGTCTCCATGACGCAGTTTTGTAACCATCATTACATTTGCGCCAGCTTCATTTGCTTCGATAGCCGCGGCTGTTCCTGCTCCGCCACCACCAATAACTAACACGTCAACATCGTAGTCAATTCTGTCTAAATGTATTTTTTTGTCTTTAATGAGACTTTGTGCTTGTAAAATTGTAGCTAATTCTAAAGGCGCTTTTTCACCTTTATTGGGTCCAATCTTAAGTTCTTCAAACTGTGATGTAATATAATCTGGATGATAGGTTTGTAGTAGGTTTGTTTTTTCATCAGCACTCATTCGCTCAGGGGTTATAGGGGTGTTTTTGTCTCGGCGTGCTTCAACCTTTTTCATCGAATCAAGCATTATTTGTGTGTATACTGCCATTAATATCTCCTATTTCTCAATGTCGCGGTTATTATAGTCTTTTTTTATTTCTTTAATAGGCTTTTTCATAATTGCTTGCATGTCGTTTTTATACAAACCGTCAAGAATATCTTGCACTCGTTTTTCAAGATGTTCTGATTTTGGTGTAATGTATTTGCCGTTTAGGCGGCGGGCAAGTAGAGCAACTTGATTATGAGAAATTCCTGCCGGACAACGTGATGAACAAATACCACACATAACGCAGTCAAATGATTCTTCAGCACATTTTTCAAATTCACCTCGTTGTGCATATGCAATGTATTGCATAACATGTATGTCTTGAGGGCATGCTTTTGTGCATGCATTACACCCTACACATGAATAAATTTCAGGGTAAAGTTGCATCATTATTTCTTGTGTTGGTTGTGTGTTTTCAATATTAAAAACACGTTTATCCATAGGAAAAAATGGAAGGGTTGCAATGTACATGCCTTCTTGTACTTGTTCTTGGCAAGCAAGACACGTTTTAAGTTCGTTATTACCTTTGATGCGATAAATTGTTGCACAAGCACCGCAAAAGCCATTGCGACAACCAACGCCGCGTACTAATTTATAGCCTGCATATTCCATTGCAGTCATAATTGTTAGTGAAGCTGGAACTTCATATTTTTTTCCCAGTAAATAAATACTAACCATTGGTTCTGTATTGCTCATATATAATCTCCTTAGCTAGCTCTTTTTAGTATTCGGGGGGTAATTCACCCAATTCGTCAAATCTAAAAACAGGCCCGTCTTTGCAAACGTATTGGTTACCGATATTGCATCGACCGCATTTACCAATACCACATTTCATTCGTAGTTCCATAGTTGTATAAATATGATTGCTATTAAAACCAAGTTCTTTTAAAGCTTGAACGGTAAATTTAATCATAATCGGTGGCCCGCAAATTAAAATATACTTACGTGTATCTGGATTGAGTTCCTTTACGTAAGAAGGAACAAATCCAACATGGCCTTCCCACCCTTCTTCTTCACGGTCAATAGTAAGATAAGGGGTAATATTTGGGTCTTTTTCCCATTCGTCGATTATTTCCTTATAACGGACCAAATCTTTTTTTGAACGTGCTCCATACATAACTTCTAGAGTACCGTAATTTTCAGGTTTTGCTCGACAATAGTTAATAACAGAGCGAAGTGGTGCAAGTCCAATACCACCTGCAATAAAAAGCAAGTCTTTATCTTTTAATTCGCCTTCTACCGGAAAGGGACGGCCATAGGGACCGCGAACAGTTATGTGCTGTCCTTCTTCCATTGTGTGAAGTCTACTTGTTAGCGAGCCAGCTTTTTTAATTGAGTACTCTTGATATTCCTTAATTGTAGGGGAAGAGGTAATAGAAATCATTGCCTCAGAAATACCCGGAACAGAAAGCATTGCACATTGTCCTGGTTCATGATTAAATAATTTTTTACCATCAAGACCAACAACTCTAAATGTTTTTACATCTGGAGTCTCTTCTATTATTTTAGTAATTTTTCCAACATAGGGTATAAGTGCTTCTTCCTGCATTATTCATCTCCCTCAATGGTGTTATCTGCATTAATCATTCTAATAACTTTAATAATATTATTGTTTGTGGAACATTTTTGTAAACAACGCCCACAACCAACACACGCAAATGTTTGTTCATAATCTGAGGGGTAGTATACAAGTTTATGCATAAATCGTTGTCTAAAACGCTGAAATTGTTGTGTCCGAGGGTTAGCCTCTGCCATTTTAGTAAAATCAGAGTACATACAACTATCCCATGTTTTAAAACGTTTAACACCGTGTCCTGTGTCCATATCTTGTATGTTATAACACATACAAGTGGGACACACATAAGTACAAGCACCGCATCCAAGGCATGATTCTGCCATTTCTTCCCAGAGTTTTGAATTAAAAATTGGGTTTATGTTTTTTTTAGTAAATTTTGTTACATCTTCATGTGCAAATTTTTGTGTTTGCATAAGAATTTGTATTTGACTTTTAAATTCTTCAAGTGGTGCCGCATCAGCATTCATATCTACGTCAAAATTGACAAAATCGTCTTGTAAGGAATTAAGCAATGCGGTACCTTTTTTTGTTTTTGCTTCAAGCCAGACAGAGCCATCGTGTATCCATGCGCTAATGTCGCCAGTAAAAAAGGTGTTGCCTTTTGAATCTTTTGCCGTAGAAGGATTAGCTGCATCTATGCCAAAAAGTGTACAAAAACAAGTAGGCGCAATGTGGTTACAAGCCATTGTAATAATAGTTCCGTGATCACGCCTGTTTTTATAATAGGTGTCTACTGGGTCTTGTTGTAAGTAGACACGATCAATAATAGAAAATGCTTTTGCGTCACAAGCTTTAACACCAAAAACAACAAAATCAGGATGAGGTTTTCTCGTATCAATAACTTCAAGATTCTTTCCGTTTTGCTTTATTTCGTATAATTTTTCTTCTTTAGGAAAAAAGAATTCTTTTGCACTGCGTACTGTGTTTTGAGCCTTTGAGTATTCATGCCCTTCTTCCCATTTTGTAAAATTAGCTTCGCTATCTGTTTGTTCTACGGGCAAATACAAAGTTTGTTTTTTTGCAATAGCGGCAAAAAAATCCTGTAATTTTTCTTCTGAAAATGTAATCATTATTTTTTGCCTCCAATTTCGCACGCTTCTGATCGTTTAAATACAATAGATGGTTCTGCGTCATCTTTTTGGTAATCTTGCAATGGAGAATTGCCCTCCGGCTCTGTTCCTGCCTGATATTCGCCATATAGCTCGTTTATGTCTTTAATAATTTTACGGTTAAGTAAATGCAGTGGAATGTTCTCTGGACAAACGCGAGAGCATTCTCCACAATCGGTACAGCGACCAGCAACATGGTATGCACGAATTATATGGAATTGGTTTTCTTCAAAGCTATTTGATGCAACTCGTTGATCAACGCCTAAATTTGGATTGTCAAAAACACATTGAATACAAGAACATGCAGGGCAGACATTGCGACATGCATTACAACGAATACATTTGCTCAGTTGGCTCCTCCAAAAATTAAAGCGATCATCTGGTTGTTTTGACTCAAGCTCACTAACGCGGTTAAATCGAGTAGCATTTTGAGCTTCTTTGTCAGCTGCTTGGTTTTTAACACCTATGAGTTCATCGTGTACCACATGGGTTTTTCCAACGCAATACTGGCAAGGTTCTGCATCTATATGTACACTACCATCATCATTGCTTTTCATTTCATCGTTACAGGGGACACCAATAATATAGGTTTTTTCACGTTTTACACGGTGCTCTTTTAATAATTGATTGAAACTATAGGTGTCATTAGGCTTTAAAAAAGCAAGTATATTACCCTCTTTGGTGTTTTCTTGTATAAGATATTTAGAAAGGTTTGCTGCGCAATATTCGTTATAGACAAAGTTTTTTTCTAATTCTTTTATGCTTTCAAAAACAGCTGGAGTAACATCATAATCGAATAGACCTTTTTTCCAGCCAAATACACGATGTATTGTTCCGGCAGCGAGCAGTTCTTTTGCTCGAGCGAGCATTTTTTCTTGTAAATCGTTAGCGGATGTTATTTTTTGCATCGGATATCCTCCAATTGTTTGTTAGGGCCAAGGCCAGTAATTTTTTTTACAAAATCGTTCATTACCTTACCAAATCTTGCTCCCTCTGCTGCTGATACCCAGTCTAACAC
>DASRMY010000119.1:0-2587 GCA_035647695.1 Treponemataceae bacterium
GGCTCCCGCCACCTTGTTTTCAATAATCCAGTGTTCTGTTCTATCTTTTCCTTCCTGGAAACCGCCATTATAAATATAGTTGCCGTCTGGTAGAACAGCCCTTGCTTCCTCTTTTTTAGACCGTTCCTTAGTTTTTTCCACAACCACATTGCTCATATAGACATCTGCATTTGAGCCCTGATTGCCCAGGTTAAATTCTATGCGAGCTGCAGGATCGTCTTTTTCTGTCATTACAAAATCAAAGGCATAGTTTTTACGTTCGGGTGTAATTGTTGTTTTAGTGTCAGGGAAGTAGCGTTTCCAACCTACATTTGGGGCAGTTATTGCTGGTTTTATTGTTCGTTCGGCATTTGTCCAAGCGTCGAAGCTGAACCTATAACTACAGCCCTTTTCTAGAAAAATATTGGGTTGTACTACTTGGACACTGTAGTCCAATTCTCCATGATCTTCGGTGGTAATAATGAGTTCACTATTTTTTATTTCGGCCTTAGCCTTCCCTTTTCCTGCGGTAAGAAAGAACCATCCACTCTGATAGCTTAAGTCTTCTTGAACAGCGAACTGGGGATTTTTAATCTGGTTTTCGCCGATTTTAACAGTGCGTTTCTCGACATGGGCGACAGGTTTTTCGACATTTTCATCATAGTTTTTTTTCTGATACACCTTTACGTAGTCAACAACGAGTTGTGCATTTTCATCGAAACGTGTGCTTGCATCGGGATACCCTGGCCAGTTTCCCCCGACAGCAAGGTTTAAAATCATGTAAAATTTTTGGTCAAAAGGAGCGGGATAGGTCACTTCGCCGAAGCCTGGTTTTTTGGTAAACCAGTCGTTGGTAGAAAAATACAGATTGCCATCGAGATAAAAGCGAATTTCACCGGGGTCCCATTCGCAAGCAAAAACATGGAACTCTTTTGAAAAGTCCCCATCTTTTAAAAGATAAGAACCCTGTCTCTGTGCATGCGGCTCGCCAAAATGGACTGTTCCGTGGTTTTCCTTTGTTCTGTCACCGAGTACTTCCATTATGTCAATTTCTCCACATTTGGGCCATTGTCCGTAAAGATTCTCGTCTGTCGGCATCATCCAAAAAGCGGGAAGGAAGCCTTTGCCGTTGGGAACTTTAAGCCTAGCTTCGAATTTGCCGTAGGTAAAATCGTGTTTGTTTTGTGTGTTAATACGACCTGAGGTGTAATACGTCTTCCCCGCTGAGTCTGTTTTTTTTAGGGCTTGAATAATTAAGTAGCCATCTTTGACATAGATGTTTTCGGCAGCGTCGATGTACTCTTGGAGTTCATTGTTGACCCAGCCTTTTTCATGGTACTCGTAATTCCAGTTGTCCATGTTGAGTTCTGTTCCTGTAAAATCTTCCTTCCACACAAGATCGGCATCGGTATACATCGATGTGTCCGCAGCGGCAAGCCAGGGAATTAGACAAATACACAGAAGTCCAGTTGAAACGATCTTCTTAAGTTTCATAATACCTCCTATAGGGTAAAATAAATATAAAGCCTATTTTATGTAGGCCTCTATAAGCTCATCTCGAATTTTGTCGTAGTGGGCATCAATAATGCCAAAGTCCATTTCTTTGTACGACCAAATCGAAGAACCAATGTTCTGCTCTTTAAAAACAGCAAATACTTCTTTAAACCAATTGAGGCTATCTTGTACTGGTGCCCTATCTATAACACCAAACTCGCCACAGTAAAGCGGAACATCAAATTTTTTGGCAGCAGATTTTGCATCCTGAACCATATCTCGGATTAAAGTATCGATCATGTTTTTTTTATCTGCATCGCTTACATCCTTTCCCTTATAGCCGAGTATCTTGGAATGCTCTATGTAATAGGCCATCGTTTGTGGGTACTGAATATCCCTGTCCATAATCATGTTGGGAACCCAGGGGGCTTTTTGATGTGTGAAAATGAGTGGTTCGTAAAAGTGAAAGGTAAAGATGATATTTTTGTCTATGGGTTTTTCAAGAAGCTTTACAGTCCTTGCACTGTTCCATTGAATACCACCGTAAATAATAGTAGTCGTTGGTGCGTATTTACGGATAACAGATACTGTCCTGGTGATAAGCTCATTCCAGGCAGGGGCAAAATCTTGTTCTACAACCTCATTTAGCAATTCAAAGGCTACATGGGTGTGGGAACCATAGCGCTGAGCAATTTTTTCCCAGAGAGCAGTAAACCTTTTTTTTAAATCTTCGTTATTAAAAAGTGAGTTTTTTTGAGAATTGTCTGCATCGTTAAAGTCGTAGCCTGCAGCCTTATGGAGATCGAGAATAAGGTTGAGTTCTAATTCATGGCACCAGGAAATTATTTTATCCAAATATACATAGCCAGAAGCCTTATCGCTTGCATCTTCATTTTCAATTAAGTTGTAGTCAAAGGGGACGCGGATGTGGTCAAAGTGCCAGCTTTTTACCCGTTCGACATCTTTTTTCTGAATAAAGCTGTCGTATCTTTCTTCAGTATGATTGCACTGCGAAAGCCAGCCGCCAAAATTTATTCCTCGTTCAAGTAGCATCTGTACTCCTTATGGTAGTATTTGATATTAAGAATACATGGCAATCTTGTTTCGGTATAGT
>DASRMY010000120.1:0-3424 GCA_035647695.1 Treponemataceae bacterium
TCTAAAAAAGTACAGGAATTACAATTAACTCATGATGTATTACAAGCTGATTCTAACGGCATTCATTTTACTCAAAAAGAAATCGACGAAAGTTTTAATCGACTTAAAATAAAAATGCAGTTTTCCAAAACAATACAAAAAGCAGATACTAGAAAACCATTTTCAACTGTTTTTATACAACGGTTGCTTCCAGTTGCTACAGCTGCGCTTGTTTTTGCAATAATAATACCATTTCGTTTTACTAAGAGCTCTGTACCAGTTGCTGATATACCGTTGCTTACTCAAAAAAAACCTTCAATACAAGCTTCGTTTGTTCAAAAAAAGGGAATAGTGAGTGATGAAAACATAGGCCATTACACCATAGATATTTCTGCAACTCAATTGGATGCTATAGATTTTTTTCGCCCAGAGCTTACAAGTGATAGTCAGATGAAAATTTCAATCACATTAACTGGCATGGGGAGTCTACCTGTTTTTGAAAATAATATAAAAACATTGTTCTCAAAATTTGATCAGCCATTAGATGATGACTGTATCATTCCCATACAATATACATCGGATATATATAAGTGAGTTTTAAAATAAAAGCAAAGTATTTTTTTCGTAAACATACACTCTTTAGGGCAGGTGTTTATGCACTTGTTTTTTTTCTTGCTGTAGGCGTGTCAGTTTTTTTAGCAAATTGGGGTGCCCCAGCGCCTCTTGTTGTCGACATGAATCCGGCTGTTGGTGAGCCTGGTGACATATTAACAATTAGGGGCAAATATTTTGCTGACAAGGATACTTCCAGCTATGTAGAAATTGGTGGGAATAGAATTACTTCCTCACTGTATCTTAGTTGGCAAGATGATACAATAAAAATTGTTCTACCTCCCAATATTGAAGATGGGCTCGTGTATGTTTGTACAAAAAATGGTTGTTCCGAACCACGTATGTTTGCAAATAAACAAACTATACCTGTACCAGCACCTCAAAATCCTCAGGTAACAAATCCTCTTGTCTATTCTCTTTCTGATACGCAATGTTCTGTTGGAGATATTATAACGTTGAATGGAAGTAATTTTGGCGAATTACGTGGTGAATCAGAGGTTTTGTTTCCTACTTCTGAAATGACAGAAAAGCGACAACCAATAATGATTGCATGCTCTGTCAGTGATAAGGATTATCAATACTGGAGTGCAACGGAGGTTCAGGTTCGGGTTCCCGATGGGGCCGTTTCTGGTGTTATTAGTGTAAAAACAAATAAAGGTACGAGTGCTGGATACCCTCTAGAAATAGTTTCTAGAGCTGGCGAAAAAAAATTTAATAATAAACTTACCTATGTTCTATCTATTAACGCTGATGTAAGTGATGCTGTTTTTGAAAAAAATGCACTTATAACACTCTTTATACCAAAACCAGTGGCAGATAGTCGTCAGCGGGATATAACAATTTCTGTGTCTGAACCTGAGCCTACTATGAAAGATTTTATGAATACGGTAGTGCATCAACTTGAGTTAAATAGTAAAAACGAAAAAAAGACAGTTTTAGAATCCTATGTGCTTTCTGTGTGGGGTGTGCAAACCACTATTAATGAGTGGAATGTTTCTAATTATAGTAAGCTTACTATAACGCTCTATAGCGAATATCTTAAAAGTGATGCAGTTACTCCTAGTGATAATAAAGCTATTCAAAACGTAGCAGCATCAATAATTAAAAATGAAAAGAATCCGTGGATAAAAGCACGTCTCCTGTATGATTATATTTTAAACAATTTTACTGTTTTAGCGCACACCAGAGCAAGTGATGCAGATGTACTTGATTTATTAAAAACCAAAGAGGGTGATGCGTATGATTATGCAGTAGTGTATACATCGTTACTGCGTGCTGCTGAAATTCCTGCTGTTACTAAAGCAGGAATACTTGTCGATTCGACCTTAAAAACCCGCAATCATTGGTGGTGTGAGTTTTATATTGAAGATATTGGATGGGTTCCAGCAGATCCAGCTATGGGAGATGGATATGTGTTTGGCACCTTTGTGTCAACTGAAAGCAGTGCTAATGATCATTTTGGCACCATTGACTCAAGACATATAGCATTTTCTCATGGCCTAAATTCTATAAAACCTGCCTATAGTAAAAGTAAAAAAATACATAGAGAAAAAACATGGGCTCTTATGTCAATTTGGGAAGAATCATCTGTCGACACGTTTGAATATAGTTCTTTTTGGAGTGATGTAATGGTAACTGGTGTGTATTAGACATAGTGAAAATTATCTTTGATAAAACGCCGTCCTTTTGGGCGAGGGTATAGGAGTGTAATTATGGTTAAGGTTTTAAGTGTTGGAGGCTCGATTGTAGTTCCTGATAATCCGGATATTGATTTTTTGAAAACGTTTACAAAGATGATACGAGAGTGGGTGGTAGAAAATTCAGAGCGAAAACTAATTCTTGTTGTTGGGGGAGGCGGTCCTGCACGGGTGTATCAAAATGCCTATAGAGCTATTATTGAAAATAAAGATAAATTTGATAATAACGAAGCTGATTGGATAGGAATTGCAGCAACTCGACTTAATGCGCAACTTTTAAAAGCTATTTTTACAGATTTATGCCCGCAGGATGTTGTCTATGATCCTACGACTGTAGAAAAACTTAACGGACGAATTTTAATTGCTGCTGGTTGGAAGCCTGGTTTTTCTACCGATACAGATGCCGTGTGGTTGGGAGAAAAATTTGGAGCTAAAACTATTATTAATCTATCAAATATAGAACAAGTCTATACTGATGATCCTAAAACAAACCCACATGCACAACCACTAGCTGCAATAAGCTGGAAAGATTTTAGGGCTATGGTTGGCGATGAGTGGATTCCTGGAAAAAACTGCCCTTTTGATCCGATTGCAAGCAAACGTGCAGAAGAAAAAGGTATGAGGGTTGTATGTGCTGGTGGTAGAGATATTAAAAATATTAAAAAAATACTTGATGAGCAAGATTTTTTTGGTACAATTATTGGCTAATAATTAGCTAGTCTTTCTAACAATATGTAGAGTTTTTTCCCGTAAAGAGGATCTGCTGCCCAGGTCCCCGAAAGGCCAAAAATATCGGGTGCTTTGCCTTTGGGGTTAATCCATTTATATCGCGGGTCAACTAAATTTGCTGTGATGGGGGCGGTGGTTCCGTATCCTTTTAAATGCTGGACATGAGCCCTCACGCCAATTTTTTCGCTTTCAAATCTATTGCCTGTATTGGCAGAATCAATAGCTCCTAACCCACAAAAGTTGTTCATATCCTCAGTTACGAGCCCGCCAAATCTAAGAAAACCTGTTTCCAAACACATTTGAACAAAGGCTATATCAGAATTAATAGTTTCTCTATTACATTCATTTATATAATATTCTGCAAGCTTTTGTACTTTGTCAAAGTTGGCATCAGGGTTGTTATAGAT
>DASRMY010000121.1:0-6694 GCA_035647695.1 Treponemataceae bacterium
TAATACATCTCCACCATTTATTGAATAAATAACGGGGCCACCATTTTTAAAAAAGATATAGTTCCATTGATCATACATTACATCAAATTGATTTGCAGATAAACCACAAAATGCATCACTATCTCCTGTTTTAAGAACATATCTATATGCATCATCATTTACATAAACAATGAGGGGTACAAAACGAGAAATAGTAACTGCTTGATCAAACTTTAAAATACGCCCCGAATAGCGTCGGCCGCTTTCACCTAGTTCATATTCATACTTTTCTGGTATATCTATTCCTTTTATAGAATTCACAGTAATAAAGGATTGTGCTTCTTTTTTTTCAATAAAATCTGGTTGTTCTTTTTCAAGCACATTATATGTTATTGAATATTTTTCGGATGAGGTTTTAGATATTGTTGAAATTTGAACGCTCACCTCTCCAGTTTTATCAATTATTACCGGCTCATCATATGCAAAACCAAATTGCAACGGATCAGAACCATTTAATGAATAATAGACTTCTACATCCGATAAAACATTTAAAACTAACGGTTGGGGATTTGCCCATGTTCCAGGTTTAGGACTAATAACAGTAACAAGAGGTGTTGCTTTTGCCCACACCGGTAAAGCTACAAACATCATAAGAAAATAAATTATACTTAGTCGCACTCTTTTATTAGTCATAATTTTATTTTTTGTTTTCAAACAAAGGTTCCAAGACCTCTCTGAGTTCAGGATCATCATTATAATAATGTTCTTCCCGTTCTTCTTTGGTTAATCCAATTAACTCATGACTTTCGTAATGAATCCAATTATCCTTCTTTCTGTTTTTTTGGACAAATTTACGACACCAATAATCAGGTTGTATGGGTAATTGCTCTTTTTGCCCAGAAAAATATTTATAATCATGCACAACAATAATTATATCATCACGAGGAATACCTTTGTCCAGTAAAACCTCAACTAAATAATTAATCGTTTTACCTGTATCAAAAATATCATCTACAAGCATAATTTTATCGCCATGCCGTAAATATTCAGGGGTATATGTCCAGCCATCGACCATTACTCTATTTCTTTCACCAATATCAGTGTAAGACCGAGCTACTACAGCGGCAAAAAGGACAGGATGAACGTCTTTTCGTGCTAGTTTAAAATACTCGCTTATTACGTTAGCCATATAAGCACCACCACGTAATGATACATAAATTACATCAGGAACAAAGCCATCCTTATTAATTGTATGAGCTAATTTAAGCGCATTGTTTCGCACTTTTTTATAGGGTAAAAATTCCTTCATATTTGTCTCCAAACACAAAACTAGTCGCATAATAAACAACTAACAATGCACTCTATTTTACCGTAATTAAATAAAACGAGCAAGTCTGAAAACCACCAGATAGAAAAGCTATGTACTACATAAAGAAAAGTTATTCATCTTTTGTTCTTAAAACAGCTAAAAAAGCAGACTGAGGAAGTTCAACATTTCCAACCATTTTCATGCGCTTTTTACCTTCTTTTTGTTTTTCTAATAACTTTCGTTTTCGTGAAACATCACCACCATAGCATTTTGAAAGAACATCTTTACGTAAAGCTGATATGGTTTCACGAGCTATAATATTACTACCAATTGCTCCCTGAATAGGAACTTTAAATTGATGTCGTGGTATTTCATCTTTTAACTGACTACATACATGTCGTGCATGTTCAACTGCATTACCCTTATACGAAAGCTGGGAAAGAGCATCTACTGATTTACCATTTATCATAATATCTACTTTAACTAACTCTGTAGGCTTGTAATCTGCAAGCTCGTAATCAAACGATGCATATCCACGGGTACAACTTTTAAGACGATCGTAAAAATCAAAAAGCACCTCGGCTAAGGGCATATCATATTTTATTTCAACTCGTTTTTCATCAAGGTATTGCATATCAGTTTGCACACCTCTTTTTTCGGTACAAAGAGTAATAATAGGACCTATATATGTGGCAGGTGCTATTATAGAAGCTTTTATAAAAGGTTCATCAGCACCTTGAATAGTACCTTGATCTGGATATTCCGATGGATTATCAACAAATAGTTCTTTCCCGTTTGTCAGTTGAATTCTATATCGAACAGAAGGAGCAGTAAAAATAACCAATTGATTAAAATCACGCTCTAACCTCTCTTGTACTATTTCAAGATGCAATAATCCGAGAAAACCGCATCTAAAACCATGCCCAAGAGCAATAGAACTATCTTTTTCATAGACAAGCGAGGCATCGTTTAGCTTTAGCTTTTCCATGCTTTGGCGTAGTTCTTCATAATCACTTGCATCTACTGGATAAATTGATGAAAAAACCACAGGTTTTACTTCTTTAAATCCAGCAAGAGGTTTTGTTGCAGGATTTGAAGCAAGGGTGACTGTGTCTCCAACATTTACATCTGAAACAGTTTTAATACCCGCAATTATATAGCCAACATCCCCTGCATGTATTTGACAATTTTCTTCCATAGTTATTTTAAAAACGCCACAGGTTTCTACTTTGTAATCAGCTTTACCATTCATAAAACGAATGATATCCCCATCCTTTATTGTTCCAGAAAACACACGCAAATGAACAACAACACCACGATAAGGATCGTAATGACAGTCAAAAATAAGTGCTTGGGTTTTATCAGTGTTTAGTATAGGCGGAGCTGGAAAAAAACTAACAATTGCTTCAAAAAGCGCATCAATTCCCTCGCCAGTCTTTGAAGACACAAGAATTATATCATCTGGGTCAAGACCTAAATCATGCTCTATTTGTTCTTTTATTCGCGGAATGTCTGCTGATGGCAAATCAATTTTATTAATGACAGGAAGTATTTCAAGGTTTTGCTCAAGGGCTAGGTACATATTACTAAGAGTTTGCGATTCTACACCTTGGCTTGCGTCAATTAAAAGGACAGCCCCTTCACACGCTGCAATCGCACGTGAAACTTCATATGAAAAATCTACATGTCCGGGAGTGTCTACAAAGTTTAATTCGTACGTTTTACCGTCATTTGCCTTATACGGAATTGTTATAGCTTGGCTTTTTATTGTGATACCACGTTCACGCTCTATGTCCATAGTATCAAGCATTTGATTTTGAAATTTTCTATCATCAACAATTTGAGCTTTTTGAATAAGTCTATCTGAAAGAGTTGATTTACCATGATCAATATGTGCAACAATACAAAAATTACGCTTTAATGATATATCAGTCATACACGCATTCTATTAGAAAAACAAAGGGCTGTCCATAGGAGCGCCAACCATTAAGTTTACATCTAAATATCCGCTTTTTCTTTTTTTTGTAAAAAATTCAATTAATAAAAAGTTTTTATCTGCGCTAAGCTCAGTGGCCTTTACAGTAACTGAATCATTTTTTGAAAAACCACTTTCATCGGCAATTGAGCCTTTTACTATCGAGTCAACAATACATTGAGAACGTTTTTTTGCTGATGCTGGTTTTAATTTCATTCCCAAAAAAGGATACATTAGGTGAGTCTCACTATCCCTTTCGCGCATTTGAACACCAGGATACTCAGGACGGATTGCAAGATAAATAGGTTTTTCATAAGAAAGCATCTTGTTAGTATCTTTTTGGTTTACAGCCTCTGCAATCCTTATTGTCAAAGTCGTTACCATCTCAGGCGGCAATGCAATCAATTCATTTTGTAATTCTTCTACAGAAGCAATTTTTTTTTGATTGATATGGGTAATAATATTACCTGAACGAATACCAGCTAAATCACAGGAACCACCCGGCATAGTATAGAGTACTTGAACACCACGCCCCTTAGGATCACCTTGAAGTTTATAGGTTTTTCCATAAGCACCTATCCAGGAGGAGTGAATTTCCTGTGGTATTATAATTTTTTCATCTGTATCAGTCACTTTATTAGAGCAATTAAAAAGCCGTGGCAAAACTGTTTTTAGATATTCGACAGGAATAGCAAAATTAAGTCCCTGATAATCAGGTATACCTGCAAATACAATTCCTTGCACCTCCCCTTTTTTATTAATAAGAGGTCCGCCAGAATTACCAGCGTTTACTGCTGCATCTATTTGAATAATTGATGCTGTAGACATTACTTTTCTATCAAAAGAAGAAACAATACCACTTGTAATCGTACTATTAAGACCAATAGGAGAACCTATCGCATAAATAGTATCACCTACATCAAGACTTGTAGAACTTCCTAGGGTAAATGTATATGGGGCATCAATTTCGGTTTTTAAAAGCGCCAAATCTAGTGATTTATCATAACTAACAACCCGCGCTGGAATTCGTGTGTCAGGATCAGAAAATAATTTTATATATAGGCGAGAATATCCTTTATAGCTTGGATCAACAGTATCTGCAATGACATGATAGTTTGTAATAATCCAACCATCTTTACCAATAAAAAAACCAGAACCTATAACCCTATTAGCATAACCAAGACCTCTTTCAACTTTTACACCAAGATTTATCCATATGGTTACTGTGCCATTTAAAAAGCGAGATATTTTTACATGTTCGTCTTCTGGTATTGTATTTGCCGTAAAAGAATATGTATTGTCAAAATATTTATCACAAGAGATTTTTTCAACTTTTTCTGGAGCGACAATCTTTAAGGTGTTGCAATACCTAAAAGCATTAATATAATCATCTGACTCACATGCTCGTGCATACAAATCAGCACAATAATTGACGCAATCATTAAATAAATCGGATGCGGCTACATCTTTGTTTTTAAGCAACCACGCTTTCCACAAAGAATAAACAGGCTTTTCTTCAAGATTTTTTGCAATGTTTTTTATTTCGATAGCACGAATTTCTGCATTGGAATAATCTGCCCTAGAATACGTAGTAGTAGAGCTACAGCCCATAGTAAATACTATGATAATTATACTAAAAAAAAGACTTTTTATAGTTTTAATATTCAAATGCCTCTGCAAAATATAAATCTCCATAAGATACAGCAAGAATACGGATAGTAGAATTTTCACTGTTTTTTTGTTCTGTCATTATTACTGTATACACATCAGAATTGCTATTTTGATTAAGACTTTCTATAAGATTTTCTGCTATTCCTCTTTCAGGTACTTGACCAATCCAGTAAAAATCAGCGTCTGGATCTTTTATTACCGTTTTTATAATACCACCATCAGAAACATGCAAGGGTACAGCATTCTCATAATAAATTTCTACAACTGCCCCTGTTTGAGGTTTTCTAAACCGAGATAACATAGATTTTTGTTCCTGATACTGCACATATTGATACTCCCAGTTTTTAGTATCTTTAGAATACCAGCTGCAAAGTCTACCACCATCCTGCAAAAGCTCTTCTGTATACTCAGGAAAACCATTTTGGTCATTATCTACTATTATTTTTGAAAGATACAAACCATCTAATTGTGCACATCCGTCTGCAGGCATATGCCCAAAAAGCCCAGCTTGGAGCGGCTCATATTTATCAATATGCACAGGATCATAGGCATATGCTTCACAAAGCTCATAATAACCATCTGTGTTAAAATCTACATTTCTAAACTGAAGAATCCCATTATCAAACATTCCGTACGCGTATGGTTGTCCATCTTGTATCCAGGTAGCATTTTGTATTACACCTCGTAATAATGTAAAACGGATAATCCCATTTTCTCGTTCATTTGTTGGGGCAATAATTGTATTAGCAGTATTATATAGTTGATTTTCGAATAGTTCGCTTTCCAATTCTGAAACAACTGGTATAAAAAAATGCGTATCACTTTCTATAGATGTTACAAAAACTTCTTGTATTTGCACAGGAGACCAAAAAAGCATATCTGGAATAAGATTGTATTGTATCTGGTCAATAGAAACTCTGCTAACAGCAGGCCATGAGCCATACAAAACTGTCATTTTGTTTTTAGGTAAAAAAAGCTTATAGGGTACACCATAATCGCATTCTGCAACCCAAGACGCTAACCCATCTTGATTTTTATCATAGGTAATTGTTTGAGGTCGACCTTTTTTATATTGAACAAACATATCAGCTACATCATCTTTATGTATATCAAAAATGAGTCTTCCTGAAAAATCTGCTAATAATGTTTTAAAACGTGTACACAGATTATCGTCTGTTAACAATGCGAAAAATTTTTTTAGCACAGAAAATCTAATTTCATCAAAGGAGCCTTGCAGCCATGAGCTAAAATAATCTAAAGCAGCCTCCTGAGAAAGCATACTGGCTTGCAACGCAAAAACAGCATACAAGGCATTGTCTTGGTTTTTTGCCTTCCAAGCCTTTAATAATCTTTTAGATAATTCTGCCGCCGCCTCGTTATCTTCCGGGTATACATATTGTGTAAATTGAGAAGCATATAATAAAACATCAGCATTATCGTATGATAGCTCATCAGCTTGGTTTATAAACTTTCTAGCAAGAGAAGCTATATCTTCAGAAACTGTCTCCCGCATACGTTCACGCTTAAAAAACAAAATTGAAAAACGACTATCATCAGGATACACACTTGTGGCTCCGTCGATAATTGAATGAGCTTTTGCTATGTTGCCTATATTATATAAGGCTTTCGCTCTTAAATACTGTGCCTCACATACAGCAAGTTTTGGGGTTGCATCTAATAAACGCATACAATCCGCACTACGATGAGTAGTAAGATACATTTTAGCAAGTAAAAGCCTTGCAGCATCAGAATTCCAATAC
>DASRMY010000122.1:0-2022 GCA_035647695.1 Treponemataceae bacterium
ATACGTATGTGTTTTTACATATTGAATACATACGTATAATGAACTTATAGACAAGGACGAACTAATTATAAAAAATGAATTACTAACCTTGTTTAATGATACTCTTATCATGGGAAAAATAAGTATACTTTACTTTGAGGAATATATTTTTTTTGAATAGGTGCAACCAAAAAACAAATTACGTGTCTAAACTTAAAAGGAGGTGTGACTAATGAATGAAGTAGCAACTTCACCTGTAGCACAAATTATTATATCAACAATTCCTATAGTAGGAATTCTTGTAGGAGGATTCGTCGTTTTCTTTTTTCTTTTGTGGAAAAACGAACAAACTAAGCTTATTCTAAAAACAGACAATTACAAACCTCCCCACTATAATATAGCAGCTTTTTCTCTACTAACAGGTATTTTACTTACAGCAGTAGGTTTTGTATTAAGTCTATTATTTATGCTTATAGACGGGTTAACTTACTCGTTGCTTGGAGGGCTAATTCCTTTAGCCTTAGGCAGTGGTTTTATTATTTTTTATAACATCTATAAACCAAAAGATACAAACCACGATTAAAAAGTGCTTAAAAAAACAACTCCCACAAACACTAAACAGAGAGACATTTCTTTGGTTAAACGTGTATTAGAGCATGATAATGCCGCCTTTGCACAATTAATATCTTTATATGAGCGAAAAGTTAGAGCAATGGGATATAGTTTTTTTAAAAACACAACGGATACAGATGATTTTGTACAAGACGTTTTTTTAAGAGTATATGCTAAGCTTTCTACTTTTCGTGGCGAGGCTCAGTTTTCAACTTGGCTTATACGTATTGCATATAATATTGCAATAAATTCTAAAAACCGGCGCAAAGAATATGCATCTCTTGCTGAAGATTTTGATCTAATAGACAAGGATTATACGCCAGAAGAAAGACAACTACGCACATTAACTGCAGCTACTGTACGCGAAGCAATAGCAACACTGCCTGAAAACTACGGTATTTGTATTGATATGTATTTTTTTTATGACTTTGCATATAACGAAATAAGTGTAATTACTGGTTTGCCGATTAATACTATTAAATCAAATGTGTTTCGTGCAAAAAAAATACTAAAAGAAAAACTAGAGAAATTGTTAGGAGATATATGTTAAATAAAAACTGCGAAAAAACAATGAACGTCTTTTTAGCATTAGACAAAAATGAGCACTCTCCCTTTAGCGTTTTATGTCACTTTTTAGTGTGTAAAAAATGCAGAAAAAATGCAATTCGTATAAAAACAGCTGAAAAAATTGGTGTTAGAGATTTATCTCAACCAGTGTCTTTATCTAATCAGACACTAGTATCCATCATGAATAATATAGACCCTTCTTTTTTAGCAAAAGAAACAAAGACAATGCCTTTTTTTTCAATGGTAAAGTGGATTGTTATAGGATTTTTTATTGTTTGCTTAATGCTTGTATTCGGCATTTTTTTTACTATTTCAGCTCGGCAAGGTATGTACGCTGTTGCAACAACAACATTTGCTATTGTAATTACAGCTTATTGTATTTTTTTTGTGGCAAGCAACCTTGATTTTTTTGTAAAAAAACTGAGCTTATAAAACACCCTACTTCCATAATTTTACAGGGTTTATAGAGACTCCATTTTTAAATATTGAAAAATGGAGGTGTGGGCCCGTACTCATTCCAGTGTTACCTACATATCCTAAACACGTGTCAGTAGATACCCAACGCCCTCGCCATGCTTTTATATTACTCATATGTCCATATAAGGTTTTATATCCTGAATGATGTGTTACAATCACATAATTTCCGTATACAGTACTCCACCCAGCTGTTGTTACCGTACCTGCAAGCGCTGGATAAACAGGAGTTCCTTTATTGCATGCCATATCTATTCCAGCATGAAACGAGCGTTTGCCAGTAAAAGGGCTATTACGCCAACCATAGGGCGACGAACAAAAATACATGCTACGCAAAGGTTTTATAAATAAATCACCATTTATTTCTTGCCGTGTTACCCAGTCTAAAAA
>DASRMY010000123.1:0-6706 GCA_035647695.1 Treponemataceae bacterium
CTAATACTCCTATTGTATTGTATTTATTGTATTTTTATTACCAGTATTGTTTGATCATCATGTTGTGGTTCTTCACCACAAAACTTCTTTAAGTCTGCTTTTATTGCAGAGGTTATTTTTTTACCATTTGACGTGGCATTCTTTTCAATTATATCACATATTCTTGTTTCTGAATACTGTTTACCTTCTTTATTTACGGCTTCAACAACACCATCTGTAAATAAAATAATTATATCGCCTGATTGAAGCGAAAGCTTTATGTCTTCATATGTATTGAATTTTTCAACACCCATTGGTTCAGAATCTTTAGAGATCTTTCTACAAAACTTATCTTCTGCTGCATAATGTATTATTGGAGTTGTTCCTGCTGTTGCAAATTGTATTTCTTGTGTTGTGGTGTCATAGTTAACTAAGGCTACACCTGCGTAATGATCTATATTACTTTCACTCGCTACACCTCGATTTGCCCATTCAAGAATTGTTCCTGCACTTTTTGTAGTATTAACTATTAATCGCAGAATAGCACGAATCATTACCATCACAATTAATGAATTCATACCTTTGCCAGCAACATCTGCAATTAAAAAAGAAATACGGTCTTTTCTAGACGGAAGTATGTCAAAGTAGTCGCCACAAATGCCTTCTACTGGATTAAAATATTTACCTAGTGAAACATTTGGTATTACGGGGAGTTTTTTAGGTATGAGGTTTTTTTGTAGATTTAATGCTATTTCAGATTCTTTTGTAATTTCTCTATGCTCTAGTCTGCTACTGAATGAGTAGAAATTTTTAAGTGCCACACTTGTAAATTTTGATAGAATTTGGGCCTTTTCTAGTTCTTTTTCTGTAAAAATATCATTTCCGTATTTTCGCGAAAGAGCAACAACGCCAACAATAGTATCAACTACCTTCATTGGAACAAAAATATAGCTTCCAGTTTTTAGAAAATCTTCTGTACCATTTTTATATATTCTATCATCAGTTTGTGAGTCTTTTATTAATTCTGGCTCACCATTTTTCACAATATAAGCAAAAATATTGCCTTCTAAAGGGAAAACAGCGTGTTTGAAATTTGTTTGAACTCTAATTGGTTTATGAGGAATATTTTCTGGAATTTTGTATGGAGGTGGAAAATCACCTTTGTATGATTTTACATTGAGCACGTCATCAAAATCATCGAGTGTAAGAATAGCACATCCATCTGCATTAGTTTCTTTTTGTAGTACTGAGTTTACATAATCAAGTATTTTTTCTAGTCCATCACTATCTGAAAAAGCTTTTGTAGCATTATTCATTATAGCATTGCACGACTCATACAATGTGTTTTCTTCGTCTTCTTCTAAAAAATCTGTGGTTTCTTTAAGCTCGCTTGTAAACGTATCTGTGTTGTCTACTACTTCTATTACTTCTTCATGATTATCCTGCTTTAACCGTATAATTTTACAAATTGCAGGAATGAGCAATAAATTTTGTAAAAGTAGAGTCATTGTTAAAATTGAAAGATTTGGCTGTACTATAGTTAATACTAAACCTGCGATAGCAAAAAAAGATGCAAATAACAAACTTATACTTACATATTGAGGGTGTTTTTTCTTTGCGACTATCGAAAGGATTAAAAATAAAAAAACGACTATAATAGTAATGGTTAGCGGTATATACGCAAGATCATTTAAAAAGGACAAGATATTCCCCTTCTGTGTTAAATTAATAATATGTACGGTCAATAGTAGCATTAATATTTTCAGCAGTCAAGTTTCTTTTTCATTTTTACGAAAAAGTTTTTTCCAAAGGCGTTTCCAAAAACTTTTTCCATATAAGTAGGAAAATTGAGTTGCAGCTGTATCAAGTGAGTAATCATCGCTGACATGTTGTTTTAGATCATCCCAATAGCGAATAAGCCACACATACATGTCAGAGAAAGTCCTGTTTCGAAATTTTCTCATTATTTTTTGTTTTTGCAAGACACGGACAACTGGTCTGTATACGTTGTTATACCATGACAGAATGGCTTCTTCCATTTCAATTTCATATGTCCTGTTTTGATTAATATAGTATTTGTGTATTTGAATGTGGTTCCAGATTACATCATATTGACCAGTAGTTGAAAAATCCAAATCCCAATCTTCTGTAATATCTCCATAGCTTGTTTTAGTATAAAAAACTTTTTTTTCATAAGAAATTATACGGCGTAAAATTTGTCGTTTAGTCATTCCTGGATGTAATTTTATTTTGCTTTTTAAACTTATTACTTCTGCATCTATAAACTCAACTCCCTTTGAACGTGCAACAGAAACCCTGTGATTACCGTCACGAACAAAATATAAACCAGCAATTTCATAGAGTTTAATAGGAGGAAGTATAACATTTGTAATGTGTGCTTGGTCTATTCTTTGCCATCGATGTTTTAAATGTGAGCTTTTAGGAAAAAAATGATTATCAAAGTCTTTATAGCGTCCTTCGCTTCCTGCTATAAGTGATATCGGAATTGCTTTCATACCTACATATACTTCGTTATCTGGTTTTAGCCACTTTTTAACGTCTGTAAATGATAGTAGTTCAGTTTCTTCGGGATTTAAAAAATTTTGTAAACTGTTAAACATAGCTTTGTTTCGAGCTTTTAGAAAATCATCTTCAGATTTTGTTTTATAATAATCAGCCATTTTGTTTTTCCTCATAATTTAATATATATTGACTGTAAGCGTTAATAATAGTGCACCCTTTCCAGGTTGTAATTCTTGGTTCGTTTATGTCATATAAATGAATATGTCCGTGAATCATATATTTAGGTTTAAATTTTTTTATAAACCACCTGTAACACTTAAATCCCTTATGACATTGGTCTTCACGATCATGTATGTGCCGAGGAGGAGCGTGTGTTAAAAAAATATCTAGATATCGTCCATAGATTATTCTATTAAAGAGTAGTCGGGGAATCATTTTCCAAAGTTTATATGTCATTTCTAGTTCGGTAAATTGGCATTGCCCATTATTATAGTTAATGCTACCAGAACAACCAGCTATGAGTATGTTATTCTCTTTTTTTACTTTAAAACCAGTGTATATAGCACCATGCGAATGTTTTATTTTTTCATTTTCGCTTATCATTTTTGTTGCACCAACATTTTCGTAGTAGGGCAGTTCTTTTAAATTATGATTTCCAAAAATAAAATATGTTGGTACGTTTAAAGAAGAAACTATAAAATCTATGTATTGCATTGGCAAATCTCCTGCACAAAGCACAAGATCTATATCTTTGTAGTTTTTTTTTATATTCGCACTATAAACGAAAGGGTCAATTTGATCTGAAACACATAAAATTTTCATTTTTATCTCGTAGCTACAAAATCTTTGACAAATATTTTTCTAATCCAGCCCTATCTACTAATTCTACCGGGCGGTTTTCTACAAAATTTTTGGCTGTTCTAGTAAAACCAGAACTCGTACATATAATGCCTTTTATACAATTATGTTTTTTTATATCCTCCAGCATTTTTCGAGGAACAGTATCTTCTATAAGATCAGGCTCTCGATAAAAAAGAAGTAAAATAAGCTGTTCGCGCATATGCATCCAGTTGTTTTTAGATGATTCAGATGTAAGCATTTGGCAACCAAATTTGGTTGCGTTACATTGTTTTACATTCAAATCCATTGCTTGTTCTGCTGTGCGTTTGCAAATAGCGAGAAATTCATCAACATTAGATGTGAGATATTCTTTCATATTGTCATTTGTGTGTAAGTCACGATAAGTTGCTAACTTTGTAGCAACATCAAGAAAATTGTTGTTTACTATGTATATTTGTTCCCATTGTTTAAGTGCTTTTTCAAGTTTATGTTGTTGTTCATATGTGGCTGCCAAAAAATATCGCGCATATAATGTTTCTTGAGATTTGTTGTTTTTTGTCGCAGAAACTGCTTTTTCAAATTCGATAATAGCTTTATCTGCTTGTTTTACGCCCATATAACAGGAACCTCTTTCTATATAGGATCGCTGTTTGTATTC
Source organism: Treponemataceae bacterium (assembly GCA_035647695.1). Lineage (GTDB taxonomy): Bacteria > Spirochaetota > Spirochaetia > Treponematales > Treponemataceae > CETP13. The sequence continues at coordinate 4,001 of DASRMY010000123.1, forward strand.
AGGTGCTCGCAGAGACTTTTCAAATGCATTTATTGCACCTGCAAAATCTTTTGCTTCTTTTAGAATTTTACCAAGGTAATAATAGTTGCTAAAAAGGTTAGGGCTTTGTGAAATTGCAATCTCAATTTCTTTTTTTGCTTCTTGGTATTTTTTTATTTTATATAATAATCGTCCCTTTGCTGAATGTGCTTGTGCGTTTCTTCGATTTAGAATAATTGCCTTGTCATAATAGGTAATTGCTAAGTCAGTTTTTCTGGTTTTTTCAAAAAGATTGCCTGCGTTAAAAAAAACATCCGAGTTAGCAGGTTCTAGTTTTGTAAGGAGTATATATTCTTTTAAGGCTTCTTTGTCTTGATTAAATTCTTGATATAGATTTGCAAGCTCTTTTCTAAATGCACGTTCTGGTAGATTGGGACTAAATATTGCATGTTGATTTACAAACTTGTATTCCATTAGTGCTAGTTCAGGGCGATTATCCGCAAGATACGCTTTACCAAGATAATAATGAGCTTGATAGTCTTGTGGATCCTTGCTCAACAAGCGTTTGGCAAGTTTAATTGCCTGGGCGGTTTTTCCTTGTTTTAATAAAGAGTTAATATTGTCAGTTCTTGCAGGTGAAACAAAAAAATGCGCAATCAGATAGATGAGAAAAATGACTGTTGCAATAAGCAATGCAATAGAAATAAATTGAAATAATGTCATTTGTTTGTCGTTCTCCTCCGATAGTGTATATTGAAAATGTATAGTTTTTATGCGACTATGTCAAACATAGAAGGGGGTATATGATAACGAAACAAAAAAATATAGCTTTTTTATGTTTTTTAATGCTGTGCGGGATATTGTTTGCAACAGCTTTTGAAGAAGGTGAACGACTTTTTAGCAGTAATCGGCCATTGGAGGCAATACCCTATTTTCAAAAAACACTTCTTGAGTTAAACCCTAATCCTAAAGTTTATACGTATCTTGGGGTTTCTTATATGCAAACAGGTCAAAGTGAAAAAGCTCTTGAAATATTTAAAAAGGGTCTCACCATTGATGGTACAAACAAAAAAGAATTGTATTTTAATGCGGGCAATGTTTGTTTTACAAATAATGATTATAAAACAGCAAGAGAATTGTATTCGTATGCTATTTCAGCTGACTCTTTGTTTGCACCCGCATATCTAAATCGAGCAAATACATATTTAAAATTACAAAAATACAAAAAAAGTATAGATGACTATACTAATTACTTAGCATTGTATCCTGATTCGGAACAAAAAGAAAATATAATTGCAATGATAAATGCTTTAAATAATGAAATACAATTCCAAGCCGAAGAAGCGCAGCGTCTTGCCGCAGAAGAAGAGCGTATAAAAGAAGCTCAAAAACGGTTTGCAGCTGAGAAAGCAGAGCAAGATCGTATACGGGCGGAAGAAGAAGCAAAAACTGCAGCAGAGCAAGCTAAGCATGCAGCAGAACAAGCTGCAGCTGATGCTGCAAGAAGAAAAAAATTACTTGAAGAAGTTGCAGCAGAACTACAACAAACTGAGTCTATTAATTTAACAGCTGGCACTGAAGGTGTAATTGATTATATAGAAGAAGAATCCGATCTTGATTAATTGAAATATATATTTGGAGTTTTAATTATATGAGTGAAAAGAACACATATGAAGGTAAAAAAAAGAAACGTATTATTGCTGCTTGTCTTGGAGTGATACTTTTAGGTACTGGTGTTACAGGTCTCGTTCTGGGTATTAGAGCCAACGCCCTAAAAAACCGTGACAGTTTGCAAGAGCGAGAAAATACGTTTGCACTTATAAATCGTTATATAGATCGCGGCGAACATGATAGGGCTATGGACTTGCTTGATACGTTACTTATACAAAATGCAAATGATGAAGAAGCTCTTAGTTTAAGTGATCAAGTGCTCGTCTTAAAAAAAACAGAAGAAAAGGATACTAAAAGCCCGTTTTTTTCAGTGGATACAGGTGGTCTAGAAAGTGCTGTTGAGAAAATGGCTAAGCAAAGTGCAGAATCACAAGCAGCTTTTACAGAAGCCTTAAGGTTACAAGAAATTCAAGCTGCGCAGGCTTCAGCTACGGTTCAAGCAGAGGCACAAAAAAGAGCAGAGGCAGAAGCTGAAGCTAAAAAACGAGAAGCTCAGCAAAAGGCAGAAGCTGAAAAACGCAGAGTTATGGAAGAGGAACTTGCTCGGAAAAATGCTGCTTTACAAAAACAAATAGCAAATGTCAATGATGAGCTTGCAAAAGGAAAAGTTCAATTGCTTTCAGGACAAATAGATAGTGGGCTTAAACATTTTAAAGCTGCAGAAAGGGCATTGCCAACTGAAGAAACAGAATTTTGTGCTAGTAAGCTTTCCGAAATAAGTGGGCTGCTTTTTGAAAGTTCTACTTCTCAAGAAGATCCCTTAAAAAAAGAAAAGCTTCAAAAAGAAGCTGTTTCATATGCTAGAAAAGCTCTGTCTTATGATGATAATCAAGCCATTTCACATTATGTACTTGGCAAGCATGCAGATTTAGCTAAAGATTATACTACTGCAATGGACGAATTTACAAAAGCAGTAACTATCGATTCTAAAAATGCTTTGTATTATTATGAATTAGGAAAGGTGCAATATCGACTTGGTAAGTATAATTCTGCGAAAACATCTTTTACATCGTCTACAAAAATTGATTCTGGTTTTGAGAATGCTTGGTTTAATCT
>DASRMY010000124.1:0-6020 GCA_035647695.1 Treponemataceae bacterium
GTCAAAAAATTGACTACATCTTCACACCGCAATTGATTGAGCGAACACCAACTAAAACACTCGGAGATAACCTTGCAAGCGACCATCTGCTTGTTTATTCAGAAATAATGATTTAAAACTAAAGATAAAATGAAAAACGAAAGTACAGAATTAGCACATAACCCACCGTTTTGCAAAACCGATGTTAGCGGTTCGTTGCCTTCATTAGATGATGCAACAAAAGTAGCAGTTAGAATTTCAGAAGAAGCTATTAAGCCACCGCTTGACGCAAAAGAACAAGCTATGTTTATCGCTGGATTTCAAGAATGTATAAAATGGTTGAATGTGTTTTTTAGCAATGACCGCTAACGGTATTTGGCTTTACGCAGGTGGGCTAAATAGCACAGAACTTTCAACCTGCACAAAAGATTATTAAAAGTACGTAAACTGGGTTTAAACGCTAACCCCCACTTACGTAAAATCAATGTTAGCGGTAGTTTTTATTATGGAAAAGTTTAAACCTTTTATTAAAGAGTTAATTAGATTTTATTACGAAGATTTAGGTAATAGCACAGGTGGTTATTTTCATATCGTTTTAGACGATGGAAATATTGAAGATGGAAACGTTTGGTTTTGCCAAGAAGAAGCTGAAAAAAACAACGATACTTTTGGCATATTCTTAGGTCAAGTTTTAAGAATGTTTACAGAAGATGAGCGTGAAAAAATGTATGAAGATGGTTGGTGGGGTATGCGGTAAAATTACTGCTAATGTTTTAGTTTTTTAACCGATTAAAAAGTAATAATATGATGAACATTCAAAACGAAGTACAAAAGATTCATAACCAATATGGTATGAGTGAAAAGGCAAACTATAAAATACAGTTGCTATGTGAACAATATGCTAAAGAATACCACGACAGCGAGGTTAAAAAATTAAATATACCTGCTGTTGTAGGGCAAAGCGAACAGTTAGTTTGTAGTTGTGGTTGCAAGAAAGTAAAAACTAATTCAGGTTATGAATGTGGAAACGCAAAATGTAATTTATAGCAAACTAATTGCGTACAACGGCAGCAAATATAAAATCGGCTGGGATTAAGTGCGAAACCCTATCAGCCGACACGAATGATAAATAGTAGCACATAGTATAATTCAGCACCACAGTCCTGCTGTTTTATATTTGATGTTATGGACTGGCGTTTAATACTTTAAAAAAATGGAGAAAACATTCAAATCAATTGACGAATTAATTAAGGAAGAAAATTCGTTTATCAGTTCAATTCCTAATAATTTAGGGATTAATTTATGTAGTGTTGAAGGAATTGAATATGAACATAGAAAAGACGGGCAATTAGAATCATTAAAGATTTTATTTTTGCCTGACATTAATGACATTAATTTAATTGACACATCTACTTCTGAGGGGAAATTACTTTTAGCTGCTGTTGCAAAAATAACAAATGATCAAAAAGACAAAACGCCTTATGAGGTAATGGTGCAATTAACGGAATTGTCTGCAAAAATGAAATAGTCTATCGGGTGAGCGTAGGGTTTCTTACGCTTGCCCATAACGTTTACAAGTATGTTTAGTTGCGGATTTACCGCAGAAACTTAATTAAAAACACAAAATATGAATAACGTAGAAAAGTTTATAAAGGGACTGAAACCGCAATTAAATACACTTGGTGTTAGCGGTAGTTACAGGCACGGAAAATGTGCAGCGTACCAATGTAACCACCCGATTGACCCACCAGAATGGGATTGTGGGTATAACGCAACGATTGATTGCGAAGATTGTAAATACTGCATTGGGTCGGGTGGTAGAAAAGACCCAGAAGCTAAATGTAACCAACAAAAGTAATTACCGCTAAGATTTCGGTTGCACCACGAATAACGTAGAATGTTTAATTAAATAGACAAAATTATGAGTACGAAAAAAAGTAACAAAAAAGAGAAAGCAACTGAATTATACAATGTGTTACCTGCTGTGCCTTATCAACTATGCCCTAAGTGCGGTGGGGATGGTGTGGTATTGGTGCAAAACTGGTATGGTAGCCCAACAAGTATAAGTTCAGGAGTGCAAGTATGTGATGTGTGCAGTGGCAATAAGATAATTCCTATGCACGTGATGTCTATTGAATACAAGATAGTATCCGAATAGGCATTGCAGGTAACGTTCCGCAGGTATGGTGTCGTTGCGACCTTACAGCAAGAACTTAATTAATAAATACAAAACTTTGAATTATGAACACAGATAATAAAAACACAGAAACTAAGCAATGCACTATACCTGATGTTAGGTGTAGTTTTTATGAGTTTGCAAAGCAGTATGTAGTCATAAAAGATGCAGACGGAAATGAACAAAAATTTAGTGATAGACAACTGAACGAGATTAAGGAAATGGAAGATATGATGAACAAAGGTTATGAACTTGAATTTGTTCATTTACGGAGAGGTACAGAGCTAAGGTGGGTTAAGAAATAAATTACACCTAACATGCCGTTTACGAATGTTTAAAATGAATAATAATTAAAACAGTATGAATAAAGCAGAACAGATGCTTGAAAAGCATATAAATGAGAATGATTTGAACTTCATTTTCCATGAAAAGAAAGACCTATGGCAGGAACTTCTTAATGCAATGGATGAAGCATTGGGTTTAGCCCTTGTTGGGCGCAGTTATTCTTTTGTCGAGCCTAAATTCTTTGTAGATGATAAGGTTTGGTTTAAGGACAATAAAGGCTTTGAAATGGAAGGTAAAATTGTAGGTGTAGAAACTCACTGGTCAAAGAAAAATGAATCTTACCACATTTACTCACTTTACAAAGAAGGCAGAAAAAGATTGATGCACGTTGGGGAACGCAATATAATTTATAGGTACGATTTCTAATTGCGTCCAACGTTACTGGTATATGAATAATAAAAACACGGATAAAATGGAAAAGACTTTACAACTGATTAAGAATTTTGAAAAAAGAAACAACATAAGCATTGCTGTAACATTTTACGGTGATGGTTCTGGAACGGTAAGCGAGTTTTGGGATTACGAAGAATTGAAAGAATTTAAGACCATAGATGACTTGCATAAATTTCTAATGAATACACAATACAAACTCGCTGATGAAGATGGCAGATGCTTATCTCCTGTGCAGAAAGTGTAGTGTTTTTATTATTTATATACCGTGTTGTGGGCTGGGCTTTATTTAGTTTAATTTAAAAATATAATACAATGGCAGAAAAAACAAAACTTACTTTTGAAATGATTAATCTCGATGATGATTATATCGTTGACCCAAATTCTATTTTTATAAACGGATGGTTACCAAATTGGCAAATGTTAGATGAATTTCTATTTAAAAAAGAAGATAGCAATTTACCTGAACTCATTGAAAATATGGAAAGTGGTAAAATGTATCAAATTGAATTAGAAGTCTGGGTAGATTCAGATGATTACAGACATTGGATTGATTTTAAAGTGTTGGATAGTGGTCTGGTTTAGCCTTGCCACTAAACAAGTGTTAGCGGTTCGGGCTTTTGTCAAACGAATAAATTTAAAAATAATGATTGCAGAACAAAATTTAAAAACTGAACTTCAACTTTTTATGAGGCTTGAAAAAGGGGATAGGGTTGTTTTAATAGACAATAACCAAGTCCATTATTACGGTATAATTAATGACAACCCTCCCAAAAAAACTCCTTGGAGATACCCTTTTATTACCTATTTAACAAGAGAGGTCAAATGGATAAACAAACCCGAATGGTCGAAGCAAGTTGAAAAAGTCGGCACTTGTTCAATAAAATATGTTAGCGAGTAGTCTTAGCCTGCCGCATAACGAGCCGCAGCTAAACGCTGTTGGCGATTTAAAGAACTGAATAATCAACTTAAAATAAAACAACAATGGAACACGAAAATTTGAATAACCCACAGACCGCCAATAGCGATTTAGGTGCTGTTATGCACTGGGTGGCGGTTGAAAACGGATTGCCTGACGAATTAGAAACCGTTTGGATTAGTAACGGAAAAGGATGGACAACATTAGGATGCTTAGTTTATGCCGAAGGAGGGTGGCATTGGGCAGAGACAAACGGTGTGATATATCAAGAAAAAGGTAAGATAGTAAGTGAGTGTGAATCTGATGATTTGGATGTTAAGTTTTGGCACAGACTTCCTGAGCCACCTTGTGCATAACGTGGCATTTACGAATGTTTTAAAATAAAAACAGCAGACCATTTTGCCGACATCGGGAAGATGGTAAACCTAAATAATTATGTCAAACGATAAAGAACACAAAATGAATTGCAACTCTTGCGGACAAGAATTTGATATGAGAGATTTGTCGCAAGTTTTTGCACACGAAGAATGCAACGGAATGCCTGTTGATCACTCTAAGCTGGAAAAAATAAATAGTTCATCTCAAAAAATAGGTGAACCAATTTTACATATACTTGGTTACGATGATGTCGGTCTAAACTGACCGCTAACGGAGCGGGTATATGAAGCGGTGGCGATTAATAGCTGTAAGATTGCTAACCGCACAAAACTAAATAGACAGCAAAGGTGGTTCAAAACAGACGTACAACGCCACTGATTTATATACAATGTTGTGCGCAGTTAATTTATGAAGACATATATTATTCCAAGAGGAAAAGGAAAAACAACCGAATTAATCAAAAAATCCGCTGAAACGGGTGATTACATAGTTTGCCATAGGCTTGAGGAAGCAAACAGAATACAGGCAGAAGCGCAAGATATGGGACTGCAAATACCACTACCAATTACTTATGATGAATTTTTGAAAAAACGTTATTATGGAAAAGGTATTAGCGGATTTTTGATTGATAATGCAGATATGTTTTTACAATCACTTTCAAATGTGCCGATTAACAGCATTACAGTTAGCTCTTAATTGCGCACAACAAAATATATACGCAACAATAAGAAATGATTGATTAATAAATATAAAAACAACAACAAATGGAAACAAAACAAACCATAAGCGACAATTCTCCTTGTGAAAAATGTGGTAGTAGAACTGCATTAATAACAGGAACGTTTGAATATACACCACATAGCGAACCATACCAAGAAGGTGTCGAAGAAGATGCTTAGCTTCAGGTGGTTTCTGTTATATGTCTGCACTTAGATGTGATAGTGATACATGTGGACACATACAATATATTTCTGTGGAATAATATAATAAGTAAACGAACTGAAAGCCCCTACGGCTGCACACGGGGCGCAAGGCTAAGAGATAACCATATTTATGGTAGAAACATTAATTGAAAATAAAAACGTCTTAAAATCAAAATAAATGGGTAAATTTAGACCATACACAGAAAAGGATATGCCGGCGGTGCATTTGTGCGCTGTAAAAAGAAAGGACAATCGTTTTGTACACACAATTGTAGGGTGGAATGATTCTGTTGTACAGTTAAGTAGCGGATTCCGTTATGCTTATCTTGATTTGTTAAATAGATTTACTTTTCTGGACGGTTCTCCGTGTGGAATAGAGGAAGGAGGGGAAGAATGAAAACAATCGAAGAAAATAGTATGTGGCAAAATAGAAGAGCAAAACCAAAGAGCAAATCAACCCGAAGCAAAAAGACAACAAAGCTGGATAATGTATTCAGCAAGTTAATTCAGTCCCACTACAAGATAAGCAAGGAAGACTTATTTAGTGACTGTCGCAAACCACAGATAACAGAACCACGGCAACTGCACTGGCTGATTTTAAGGAGAAAAGGATATACCTTAAAGAGTATCGGAGATATGTATAATAGAAACTACTCAACGGTATATTCTGGCATAAAACACATTGAATGTCTGATTGATTCAGATAAAAAGGTGAGAGAATTTTATCAGAAAGTGATAAACGAGCTAAAAAGGGAGAGTATTTTAGAAGAATGAAAATCCAAATACCTATAATATGTAAAACAAGAAAGCCCTTTTCACAAAGGGCTTTTCTTTTGGGTATCAATTAATTTACAATTATGAAAAAAACTAAGTTAAATAAAAAATCTGCGTAGTTTGTACACAATAAACA
>DASRMY010000125.1:0-8021 GCA_035647695.1 Treponemataceae bacterium
TAAAAATAGTTTTTCCGCTGTTAAAAGTAGGCTCCATTGAGGTACCACGGACAATGACAATATCAAAAATAAAAAGTTTTATGAATATTCCTATAAGGATACCAGCTAAAAGCAGTAAAAAATTTGTTTTTTTCATTTGCATTATTCTAATATGGCAGGCTATTTATGTCGATAGTTCAAATATGCAGATTATCAATTATTTAGAGCCACAAATGGCATCCGCAAATGTATACGGTTCTCTTACAGTAGATGAGATGCTTAAAAAGCAACGTTCTCAGAGGTACAAACACTCACAAAAACAAACGTCTTCAGCAATTTCATTAAAAAAAACAGGATCACTCTGTGTTAGTTTTTTAGAAGTGCTTGCGTATTTTTTACTTAAAATACGGTGGGGATATCTTTTATGTGTTGTTTTGCTTGTAACCTGGGCAGGGGTGCTAAATCTAACAGAGGCTATTTTTTCTCGAACTAATACAATATCGCTAAACAACCTTAGTACTACTAATACATCATTACTAATGACACAGATGAGGAACTTTATATCTGCCGAACCAGATGATGCCTTCGATGCAGATGGGAACCTTGTACTGACAGAGCTAATGAACACTGTATTTGTAAAGCCAGTGAAATATTCCAATTATACGGTAAAAAGTGGTGATACTATTTCTTCTGTTAGTAAAAGATTTGGGTTAACAAATATATCTACACTTATTTCTGCAAATGCTATTGAAAACGTTCGCCGTCTCTATGTTGGTGATACATTAAGGATTCCTTCGATTGATGGGGTAGTACATACTGTTCAGCAAGGAGATTCACTTTCTTTTCTTTCAAAAAAATATGCAGTTACATTAGAAGAATTATTAGATGTAAATAATTTAAAAAGCACTCAAATTGCAATAGGTGATTCTCTTTTTATTCCTGGTGTGGCCCTTGACTCCAATTCATTAAAAAAGGCTTTAGGAGAACTTTTTTCGTTACCAGTAAAAGCAAATTATCGAATTACATCTCCATATGGGTATAGGGCAGACCCGTTTACCGGTGTACGGAGTTTTCATACAGGTATAGATATGGCAGCTCCAACAGGAACGGCCATACGAGCGGCGATGTCAGGTACGGTTGTGGCATCAAGTTATAGTTCACTTTATGGAAACTATGTGATTTTACGCCACCTTAATGGATATCAAACATTGTACGCACACTTAAGTTCTAATAATGTACGAGTTGGACAATCGATACAACAAGGACAACGTCTTGGCGGTTTAGGTTCGACGGGCTATTCAACAGGACCGCATTTGCATTTTAGTGTGTATAAAAATGGAAAACTCGTAAATCCCACAACTGTATTACAATTTTAGTAAAAAGGACGGACAGTATGAAAAATAAAAAAAACAGGTATGGTTTTGTTTTTTTATGTATGGTTTTTTTATATTCTGGTCTAAATGCGATAGATTTAGAATTTTCAGGATTAGATTTAAATGCTGAAAATGGGCTATTATTTACTGCTAAAATTGCAAGCGGTACTAATACATGGCATAATTTATATAAAACAACCTTATCAGATATAGCCGAAGCTGCAAGCATTGGTGAGCCTAAGTTATTAACATACTTTCCTGAAAAACTAGATGTTTTTCAAGATGGTAAGTTTTTGCAAATACGAAACACAGATGGCGTTTTTTTATATTCAAGTTCGAAAAACACTGTTTCAAAAATATCAACGAGCCCATCATTGTTTCCTTCACCACAAAACTCGGCAAAAATTAGAGATAATTTATCAAATATTTCTGTAAGCCCTAATGGTAAATGGGTGTGCTATTTTGACAAAACGTCGTATTCTCGTGGAAATCTTGTTCTAAAAAACACCGAAACAGGAAAAAAGCAAGAATTAGCAAATGATACAGAATTTTGTTTTGAAAAAATTCCAGTTAGGTGGTGTCCAGATTCATCAATGGTTATATATGAAAAAAAATCTCATTTATATTTTATTAGTCCAAAGGATGTTTTGACAAATACGTTGCTAGATGAACAATATCGTTCAATTGGTCCGGGCGTGATAGGTAATGTTTGTTGGGCCTCGGAAAAAAAACTTGTGTATATTTGTCACGACCTTGTTTTTTCAATTTTAACCCATGAGATGTATACTAGAGCCCTTTATTCTGAACTAGTTGGTGTTGGTGATATTTGTGGCCGCTTATCAACTGCATTTAATGGAGAACGAGATACCTTTTGGATTGATGAATCATGCAAGAATCTCATTCTTGTAGATAATAATCGTACCCTCTGGTACATAGAATTAGATGGCACTGAAAATAATTATGTTACAACACTCTTTTCCTATCCATTTGTAAATGTTCCAGGAACCGCAATAGATTTTAAAGTTTTTTGGACACCGTTATCTGCTGGTGCTCAAATACCGATTGTATGGTTAGAAATGTTTAGAAATGGAAAAAAAGAAAGCCATGCATATCGACTAGTCAGACCAAAAGAAGGCGATCATGCATGGTTTGAAAATGTACCACTGCCTGCAAGCGTACATAGTCCAAAACTTTCTCCAGACAGAAAAAAACTTTCATTTGCTTCTAATGATTTTGTGCTGATGTATGATTTGGTCAAATGGGAGGAAGAATATCGCATATCAGGCGAAAAAATAATTAGCTATGTATGGGTTGATTCTAGTTCTATGTATGTTGGTGGACAAAAAACTATACGATATTGGAAGCCATCAGAGAATATTCTTACAACACTACTTATCTCATCAGCAGAAAAATACGCATGGGACGGTATGAGTGGACATGTTGTAGCAAATGCAGGCGGTGAAAATTACTTTTATAACGATGACACGAAGGTATGGGATAAAACAGAAACGCCTCTTAGCAGGCAAACACTATCTCGAAATACGTTTTGGCGTGTTTTTATTGATAAAAGCAGAAACGAAAATTATAAAAATGCCATTTATGTACGATCACTAGCAGGTACAAACACAACAAAACCATTGTTGCAAACATTTTACCAACCGAATCCACATACAAAAAAAATTGCCTTAGTATTTGATGCCTTAGATAATAGTGATGGAATGGCAACGATTTTATCTGTGCTTAATAAATATGGAATAGAGGCTACATTTTTTCTAAATGGTGAATTTATTCGGCGTTTTCCATTTGTAGTAAAAGAAATATCAGATAGTGGACACGAATGTGCATCAATGTTTTATACAGTTGCAAACCTTGCTTCTAATGCCTTTATACCTGATGAATCATTTATTATGCGCGGATTAGCACGCAATGAAGATGAGTTTTTTGAACTCACTGGTAATGAACTTATTCTTGCCTGGCATACACCTTCATATGTGAACACCCCATTAATTCAAAATGCCGGAACAAGTGCAGGATATACGTATGTTGATCGATCTTTTTTTGTAGGAGATACAAATACTATAGAAAAAGCAGCTAAAACCGGAATCCCATATGTTACATCAGGAGTTATAGTAGAAAATATAGCAGAAAAAATATATGACAAACAAATTATTCCTATTTCTTGCGGTCTTTCTTTAGGCACTCGCCCTGATTATCTTTACGATAAATTAGATGTGCTCGTTAGCGCTATCTTGGGGCAGGGGTATGCAATTGTGCCTGTAAGTAATATTATTTGGAAATAATATTACTTAATAAACTGTATAGCTATGTTGTCAATGCATCGTATAAGAAAAAATGCCTTTTCGATAGTTCTGTCAGCTACAAGTGGTATTTCAGCAATAGTATGTGAATCACAGGTATAAGATACGGTGCCTATACGATCCCCAGCCTGTATTGGAGCTTTAATTTGAGGCTGTATGCTTATAGTTCTGCTTAGAGCCGGCTGAGTGTCCGTATTAGCGTCATACGGGATTGTTACGGGAGTAGTCCATGCTTGGTGCAATAAAAAAGCAGATTCTTTTCCTCCTGCTATGGCAATTGGGGTGGCCTCTACTGAAGAAACATTACTAGTCTGTAAAGATGAAAAGGCAGTTTCAAGCATTTGTGATGCGTCATGTATACGCCACCTATTGCCTTCTGAACTATTAGATCCTTTGCCCTTTAACGTTACTGTAAGTAATTGTAAATTATTCCGCTGTGCTGTTGTAGAAAGATTGTACCCTGATTCATATATAAAGCCAGTTTTTAAACCGTTTACGCCTTCGATAGCATTTAAGGCTTTATTTGTATTGAATTGGGTAATACTACGATCTATACCATCATTTTTATGCCATGAAGCAAGGTTTTCTTGTTTAGGATAGGTAATTTTTTTTACAGAATGAAAATCGACCAATGCTTGCGGATATTTTTGAACATAAAAGCGTGCAAAGCGAGTAAACTCACGTGCAGTTGTTAGATTATGTTCGTCATAACCAGAAGGCTCAACAAAATTCGTTTTTTCTAAACCGAGTTTTTTCATTTCTAAATTCATACGCTCTACAAACGCTTCTACAGAACCAGAAACATAGTGAGCAACAGCGATTGCAGCATCATTACCCGAGCATACAGCTAAACCTAATAAAAGCTCTCGCAAGCTAACGGTTTGACCATCTTCTAAAAACATGATAGATGAATTTGGCGGTGCATTTTGAGCCCAGCTCTCTGGTGGTAAAGGTACAATATCATTCATAGAGATTTTTCCTGCAGCAATTTCTTCAAACACCACATACATAACAACTAGTTTGGTCATCGAAGCCGGTGGAATAACTTCATCAGCATTTTTTTCAAAAAGAATATCCCCGTTTGCAAGATTAATCATAATAGCCGATTCAGCTGCAACCTCGATGTTTTTTGTGGGAGCATCCCAAAAAAGCGGCCTCATACTGTTTCTAGCAAACTTTAAAGAACAGATGTTTTCTAAACGAGCGGTGTCAAGAACTGATAAACTGTTTGCTTTGGGGTTTGACAATATAAAAATTCGTGTTCCTAGAACAGTTACGAAACCTAGCATAAAAATAACAACAATTATAAAAAGTTTTTTTATAATTGTTGTTGTACGAGAATGTGTTTTAGTGTCAGTAGTCAATGATTATCTCCTAGCGGTGTAATTTCTAAGTAGCATATCAGCAAGAACAATAGTTGCCATTGCTTCAACAACAGGAATTATACGAGGACAAAGGCATACGTCATGCCGCCCTTCTATACTAATACATGTGTTTTCAAATGTATTAGTGCTTTTGTTTTTTTTAATAGTCTTTTGAGTTTTTCTAATACTTGGAACAGGCTTTACCGCAACATCAAATAAAATTGGAGCTCCTGTACTTAAGCCACCAAGAATACCCCCAGAATGGTTTGTGGTAAAAAAAGGCTTGTGTTCTTGTTCTACAGCCATACTGTCGTTCCATTCAGAACCGTGCATTTGAGCACTTTTAAAACCAGACCCAAATTCAATACCTTTAACTGCTCCTATAGAAAGGATAGCTTTTGCCAGTTCGGCATCAAGTTTGTCAAAAACTGGTTCACCGAGTCCAGCCGGGATACCTGTTATTAAACACCTAATAATACCACCAGCGCTATCTTTGTTGTGTTTACAATTTTCAATTGCGTCTTCCATTTTTTTTGCACTAATACTATCTGTTGTACGCATAGGGTTAGAATTGATTGCTGTTTGTAACGTCTGTATGCGCAGTAAACTTATGTCGCGTGAGTTATTAGGTGAAAAATCATCTGGAGCGCATATTCCTGCAGCTTCTTGAGTCCAAGCTGTAATAGTGGGTATGTGTTCGGTTTTATTGCAAAAGCTTTCTAATACCATTTGTGCAACTGCACCAGCAGCAACACGAGCAGCTGTCTCTCTTCCAGATGAGCGGCCACCACCATAATAATCTCTTACACCATATTTTTGCGCATAGGTATAATCTGCATGACCAGGTCTAAAAACGTCTTGTAAGCTTGTATAATCCTTTGAGCGTTGAGATGTATTATATATGAGGATTGAAATAGGTGTTCCTGTTGACAGAGGAAGCTCTGGTGGCAGAGCGTCAGAGTCGAAAAAAACACCAGAAACAAGTTCTGCTTTATCAGCCTCTTTTCGGGTTGTAACAGCCGTATTAACAATTCTTTTTCCATTTGCGTCGACTTGTATTGCTCCTGGCTTTCTTTTATCGAGCGCTGATTGTATACGACTAATACTTATAGGGATTCCAGCGGGGCAACCGTCTATTACACATCCTAGCGCGGTACCATGGCTTTCTCCAAAAGTGGTTATTTTAAATAATTGACCAAAAGTATTCCCGCTCATAAACTATTTCTCCAATAAAATGTATATAAACATACCATACGCAAAAAAATTATACAATATTATTCAATGGTAGTAAACTTGCACTGTTGGTAAAAATCACTTAAACTGTACTATATGAATAATACAAAAAATACATTTGAGCGACTTGCTGAAAATATGAGTATCTCTGAAAGACATCAGTTGTTAGAAAAAATTAATACTGTTATCACACCAGACAACCAAAGTTTAGAAGCGGAATTATCAGCTGATTATGATGTTGAGCTAAGTCAAAGAATGCATAATGAATCAATTTTTTTACGAATTTTGCTTGCTATAAAATCCTTTTTTTCGAGAAATGAACGTGAAGAAGAATATAACGCATACCTTGTAAAAAAAATAGCTAAAAGCATCGAAAACAAAACGCCGAACATACTTTCTTATAAACGAAAAATTTTGTTAACTGGTTTTTACCAGCAATTAGAAAGGTTATATGAAGTATCCGGTTTTATGCGACCAGGAATAATAGAATACGAGGAAAACGAAGGAAGCTTTTATGCGTTTTTAGGAAGTCTAATTTTAGATGATCTTAATGCTAAATACGATACACAGGTGAATCCACGCGAGTTACCGCTCGAAAAAGAAAGTAATCATGAATTAAGGGCTTCGTTGCATCGTAAATTAGATGAAGTTTTAACAAGTATTTCATCCTCCGATAAAGGAAAGTTATATGTATCAGTTAAAAGCATAAGATGGCTGAAAGAATTTGTAAATTTACCATTTAAAAAATGCATGCATAAATTTATGCAGCTCCCTGATGACAAGTATCATTGTTCAATAGAATCAGTAAAAAAAGAAATAGATTCGTTTGCCTCAGTGTTTTGTAATGCTAGGCCTATTTCATCTGCTGTAATCGAAGCTCTTTTTTTGTTTTTTTTACGAAGTTCTGAATTAGCTCCTGACAGCGAGGATGCAAAAAATGAATTAGAACATTATTTAAGTAAAAGTATGGAATGTTTGTCTGCGATTAAAGAATTTCAGCTCACTGTTAATATGCACGATTTAGGAATTATTACCCATAATGATGCACGATGGTTTCCCTTAGATTTACCAGGAGTTGAAGATTGGTTTGTAAAATTTAAAAACGAATGGCGTAGAGCATTTGATAAAGATTGGTCTTTATGGCTTCATATTAAAAAGAATCAGGAAACAAAAAATAAAATTGAGGAATTTTTAGACATAACCGGCTATCCACTTTTTCCAAACCGGCCATGGCAGAGTGCTTACGGTGGAACAGAATGTAAATGCGAGTATACAGTAGGATTTCTTTATATCTTTTACGAAAAATTGTATCCTAGAATTAGTGATATCTTAAAAATTATTATGGTAGAGGGCGAGTTTTTTAATCGTGATTTTCTTGTTCAATTTACAGATGTGTATAATAATTTTAATAATGAGCAAGAAAAACTCGGCAATTTAAATAATAAACTTAAAGAGAGTGGTGAATGGGGCGAAAGATTTATGGCTATTTTAAAAAACTCTGTTCGTACTATTCAGGGACAAACAAAAATTAATGTCATAATGATAGCTATAGAAGCAGAAGTTCAAGAAATAGTTGCGGGATTTGGTAAATCGTGTCGAACGATGAATACATTGCTTAATTGTGTTTTGAATGGAGATGCAGAAAACCCGCATGGTATTGTTACAAATCTAGAGTTTATACGTGGTTTAAATAAACAACCAATACGAGATCAAGTTGCTGAAGTTCTAGCGAATTTAAGTACAGCCTATAATCT
>DASRMY010000126.1:0-5905 GCA_035647695.1 Treponemataceae bacterium
AAGTCGTTTAGCAACCCCGCCTCAATATCAAACGTTTAGATTTAATTTTTCTGCAATAATTGAAAAGATTCCCTTTGTTGGTAAAAAATTAAGTTGGCTTAATTATAAATTTAAACGGGCAATTAAAAGTTTTATTTTTCCAAATAATTTATTTTCAGATCTTGGGTTTGAATACGTTGGTCCATTAAATGGGCACCATCTTGCTGATCTTTTAAAAGTTATGCGTCGGGTACGTCGTATTCATCGTCCTGTTGTAATACATGTTGTTACACAAAAAGGACGGGGCTATACGCCTGCAGAAAAAGATCCTGTTACGTTCCATGGAGTAGGACCTTTTGATACTAGTACGGGAGAATGTATGCTGTGTAAAAGCACGAAAACGTTTACACAAGTATTTTCAAATAAAATTATTGAGTTAGCATCAAAAAATTCCAAGATATGTGCAATAACTGCTGCTATGACAACAGGAACGGGGCTTCTACCGTTTGAAAAATTATATCCTGATAGATTTTTTGATGTTGGAATAGCTGAACAACATGCTGTGACTTTTGCAGGTGGACTTGCGCGGGCTGGTATGAAGCCAGTCGTAGCAATATATTCAACTTTTATTCAACGTGCAGTAGATCAGCTTATTCATGATATTGCACTTCAGTCTGTACCAGCTGTGTTTTTTCTTGATCGTTCTGGGCCTGTTCCATCAGATGGTGAAACTCATCAAGGGATATTTGACATTGTATTACTTCGTCCTATTCCTGGAGTATCCCTTCTTGCTCCAGCATCTGCTCTAGAATTAGAAAATATGCTTGAGTGGTCTTTAATACAAACATTTCCAGTAATAATACGATTTCCTAAGGCTTGTTCTCCTGCAGAACGAGTCGAGTTTTCACAAGCTATTCATCAAGGAAGAGGGGTTCTTTGTAAAAACAACGCAGAAAACAGTATAAATTTCAAAGCAAAAAAAATGTTGTTTGTTTGTACTGGCGGCATTTTTCCTGAGGTAGAAAAGGCTACAAAGATTCTTGTGCAAAACACTGATATAGTAGCGGACATTTATAACCTAAGATTTTTAAAACCTCTGGATAAAGACTCTTTTCTTGCTGTTGTAAAAAAGTACAATACAATATTTTTTGTTGAAGACGGTATTAGAATAGGGGGTATAGGCACCTACCTAGAATCCCTGGTAAATAGAAAATTAGATAACAAAAAGACAGTTGTTAGTGGATTTCCAGATTTGTTTTTACCACAGGGAAATAGGAAGCAAATTTTAGAAGATGCTCATTTGTCGCCACAATATCTTGCAAAAAAAGCAATGCGCTTATTTGAAAAATAATCTTGAGTTTTTATAATAAAAAGGATACGTTTTACATATGCTTGAACTAGTTCTTTCAGATAGAACAATAACAACACAAAGACCTTCGTTTGTCATGGGAATAGTAAACACAACACCCGATTCTTTTTGGAAAGGTAGTCGTGGTGGGGCTGAAAAAGCTTTACGAATGTTTGAATCTGGTGCTGATATAGTCGATATTGGTGGTGAAAGTACTCGTCCTGGTGCACAGTATATAAGTGAAGAAGAAGAATGTGATAGAATTATTCCTGTTATAAAACATATACGAAAACATACGGATAAACCTATTTCAATAGATACTAGAAAGCTATCTGTTATGAAAATGGCTCGAAAGGTTGGAGCAGATATTTTAAATGATATTTCTGCATTGGAAGACAACCCAGAGTTAGCCAGTTTTTGTGCTCAGGAAAAAATGCCTATTGTTTTAATGCATAAACGTGGAATTCCTGCTATAATGCAAGACAATACTGAGTATACAAATGCTATTAGTGAAATTTCATCGTATCTTTTACAGCGTGTGGCTTTTGCAGTGAACCATGGTATTGAGCAAAAAAAGATTATTTTGGACGCAGGCATTGGTTTTGGTAAAAACAATACTGCAAACATTGAGCTTATACGCGGTAGTGCAAAAATTGTACAAAACATTAAAAGACAGGGTTTTTCTGAGGTTTGTCATATAATGATGGCGCTTTCTAGAAAAAACTGTATAGGTGAAATTACAGGTAAAGATGTGCAAAATCGTATGGCTGGAACACTTGCAGCAAACCTCCTTGCAGTAAAACATGGAGCACGTTTTTTGCGAGTGCATGATGTTAGAGAAACAGTTGATATGCTTTTAGTTTTGGGGAGAATTGGGTGAGTGGTTTTGAAAATCTAATTAAAGTGTATGATTATATTCGCCCTTTTTTTGATGTTGGAATTCTTGCTTTTATTTTATATAAAATTTATGGCGTTCTTGTTAACACACATGGAATGCAAGTTTTAAAAGGTGTGGTTAGTGTTGTTCTTGTTTACGGTATTGCTCTATATCTAAATTTAAGCACCCTTGTTTGGTTATTAAACTTGCTTGCACCTGGGTTGTTAATAGGATTTGCGCTTGTGTTTCAACCTGAATTGCGAAAACTTGTAATGAGAATTTTACAAGGTGATTGGTTTAAAATTGGTAATAGAACAAAGCATAGATATGTCGATTCTGTTATAATTGCAGCTGAAATGTTATCTCGTCAAAAAAGAGGAATGCTGGCAGTTTTTGTTCGTAAAACAGGACTTCGTGATATTATTGAAACAGGGACAAAACTCGATGCTGATTTATCTTCTAGTTTAATAGTGACTATCTTTGGGCAAGACACTCCTCTTCATGATGGTGCTATTGTAATTCAAGGAGGGAAAGTAGTTGCTGCTAGTTGCTTTTTACCCTTGTCTGAACAATATGATATAAAAAAAACATTTGGAACACGGCATCGTGCAGCATTAGGACTTTCGGAAGAAACAGATGCTGTTGTCTTAGTTGTATCTGAAGAAACTGGTGCTATTACACTTTGCTATGATTCTAAACTATGTTACGACTTAACAACAGAAGAAGCTACTAAAATACTCGAAACAAAATTGGAACTTTCATCTGATGATACTATTGATGAGGAAGTGTAAATGAAATTGACATCACTTTGGTCAAAAATAACAAACAATCTTCCAGCTAAAATTTTATCTATTGCTTTAGCTCTTCTTTTGTATTTGTCACATCAAATGTTGTCATTAGAAACTAAAAAATTTGCAATACCCATTTCAATGCAAGAAACAGGTGATATGGTTATTACAAACTTAATTCCCGAAGCAATACAAGTTAGGTTACGCAGTACGTCTGCGAACGTATCTTCTATATTACCTTCTGATATACAAATACAATTAGATACTCGACACTATTTTAACGCAGGAAAGTATACTATTCCTTTACAGGTAATTGTATCTCCCAAGCTTATTGTTATGGATACTCTTGAAATAGAAATAAGTCCTAAAAGCATTCCAGTTTATTTAGAAAAAAGAGTTGCAAAGTGGGTGGAGCTTACTCCAGTCTTTACTGGCGAATGTGCTGATGGATATACAGTTTCAAAGGTGCGTTTTGAACCGGAAATGGTTCAAATATCAGGTGCATCAGCTAGTATTGATATGGTTGAGACATTACATGTAGATAAAATAATTCTTACAGATAAGCAACATTCTTTTCAATCAGAAGCATTAGTACGAAACTTTTCAAATGCAATAGATGTAAGCCTACCAGAAGAAATAATCGTTTCAGTAACTATAGATCCTATTTATAAAAGCCATGTTTTTAACAACATACGTGTACAAACAACAGGACTAAGTCAAACCCTTGTTTTAGGGAATACCTTACCTGCTATATCTGTCGAGTTATATGGAACCAAACATGATCTTGAATCATACAAACCTGCTCTAATAGATGTGCAAGCAGATTTCTCTTATATTGTCGAAGCAGGCAAATATGAGGTTCCTTTACGTGTTTTTTTACCAAATCGATTTGAAATGAAAAATGTAGAACCTGCTAAAGTCAGTGTTGTTATTTTAGATAGTTCTGAAGTAGATAATAATGAGAAAGCTGATAACATAGAATGATTTACGGAATAGGTATAGATATTGTTAAAGTTTCTCGTTTTACTAATTGGTATAATACACCAGGTATATTAGAGCGATATTTTCATAAAAAAGAAATCGCATATATTTATTCAAAAGACAAAGAATCTGCATTGCAAAGCTTAGCTGCACGATTTGCCGCTAAAGAAGCATTTGGAAAGGCTCTTGGTACTGGTCTTTTTGGTTTTAATTTAAATGAAGTTTCAGTAGTAGGGTATCAAAATGAGAGACCAGAGCTACAATTATATGGAAAAGCTCAAAAATTACTGATAGAATTAGGTATTGGTAGAGTCCATCTTTCATTATCTCATGAAAAAGAATACTCAATTGCTCAGGTGCTGTTAGAAAAAACATAGGAGGAGTTAAAATGTCGCAAAAAGAGAAAAAAGAGAAAAAAAGAGCTATCTCTTTCTATAAAAAAGATAAGTTAGACTGTCCTTACTGTAGAAAAGCATTTAAAAGAGAAGAACTTTTAAGTGGTGGAGGGCGTATGGTTGCTGGAGACCTTACGGATGAACTTCACCGTATATATGAACCTACTCCTAGATTTGGTAAGGTATATCCTCTTTTATATGCAGTTGGTGCTTGTCCGTATTGTCATGCAGCTTTTCTATGGAATGATTTTTACACTGAACCTGAAAAAAAGGCTGTCAGAGCAATAAATCATTCTGAAGCTGATCGTAAAAAAGCAGTAAAAACTATTTTTCCTTTTTATAATTTAGAGGAACCTCGAACTCTTTATGATGGGGCAGCAATGTACTATCTTGCTTTGCTTTCTTATGAAAATATGTCTGCCCAATATTCTCCAACTATAAAAAAAGCTGTTGTTTCATTGCGTCTTGCTTGGCTAACAAAATATTTAGACAAAGAAACACCTAATCGTGGTTTTGAATATATTTCACAAAGGTTTTATCGTAAGGCCCTGTTTTTTTATGAAGAAGCTGTTTTGTTTGAAACAGATGGGAAAGAAACGATAATAGGTATAGGGAACTTTGGACCCGATGTAGATAAAAATTATGGGTATGATGGTGTTATTTACCTATGTGGGCTTTTAGAATACAAATTTGGACAACGAGAAAATAGAAACGAGCGGTTAAAAAAACTTGATGCTGATAAACGTGCTATTGCCCGTGTTTTTGGGCTTGGTAAATCATCAAAATCTAAACCAGGTCCTCTTTTAGAACATTCCCGCAATTTATATGACAATATTTCTGCAGAATTAAAAGATGCAAGTACTATTGATTTTGATCTTGAAGATAATTAATTATTGGTGTTTTTATGCGCAATGTTTTACTAAAAATTTCCTACGATGGTACTGATTTTTGTGGATGGCAAAAACAATTTCAATATAAAAATGATTGTGCCGTATCTACTGTGCGAACAGTACAAGACGAAATAGAAAAAGTGCTTTTTCATATTCATAAACAGCCAACAAGGCTACAAGGTTCTGGCAGGACAGATAGTGGAGTACATGCACATGGTCAATCTGCAACGTTTTATTCTCCAATAGATAGTATTCCTGTAAAAAATTATGTAGACGCACTTAACAGCAAACTGCCACAAGACATTCGAATTATGGATGCGGAAGAAAAATCAGAGAGCTTTAATGCACGGTTTAATGCAACCTCACGTACATATCGATATGTTGTATTTTGTGGAGATACACCCTCAGCTATAGATATGCGCTATGCATGGGCAATACGTCGTTACCCTGATATTGCAACATTAAACAGTATGGCAGAATGTCTTAGGGGAGAAATTGATTGCACCAGTTTTTCTTCGTCAAAGGATCAAAGTCTTTCAAAATATCGTTGCGTGCAAAACGCACATTTTTTTTTAGAAGATGAAAAACTTATTTTTGAAATAAAAGCTAGTTCTTTTTTATGGCGTATGGTGCGCTCTATAACGGGT
>DASRMY010000127.1:0-5903 GCA_035647695.1 Treponemataceae bacterium
GTTTACAAGAGGACGAAAAAGCAGAAAAGCAACAAGCCGTTGACGCTCTTAGTGAAAAGTTTCTTAAAACTCGCCAAATTCTTTTAAGTGGCGAAATTAACAAAACGCTTGCAGAAAAGGTCATTCGGCAACTTTTAATGATGGAATCAGAAAGTGATGAACCTATCTATGTCTTTATAGACTCCCCTGGCGGAGATGCTGATGCAGGGTATGCAATTTTAGACATGATGCGCTTTATAAAGGCTCCCGTGTACACAATAGGCATGGGACTGGTTGCAAGTGCTGGAGCGCTTATTTTACTTGCTTCTCCAAAAGAACGTCGTTTAGGTATGCCTAATAGCCATTATCTGATACATCAGCCTTCTAGTGGTATGAAAGGTGTTGCAACAGACATTCAAATTCATGCTCAAGAAATAGAGAAGATGAGAGAAAAAATAAACAAGCTTATTTCTGATCAAACTGGCAAAAACATAGAAGAAGTTAAAATTGATACCGAACGTGATTATTGGTTAAATGCTGATGAGGCGATTGAATATGGTTTAATTTCTAAAGCTATTGTATCACGGGCAGATTTGAAATAAACTGCATCTATACGTAGTAATTTTATTTATGTATAATGATGTGTATGAATTTTGAATTGTCTGATGAGATGTGCAATCAAATAATTTTCGCAATGGAAGATCAAGAAAAAGGCTTTGTGTTTGATTCTGTTAACTGTCTTCCTGTCGAAAAAAAAACTATTCAAAATTTTGATTCTGATCGCTATCACAGTTTGCCTGTGTGGGGATCAGCTCATGGGTTTAGGCTTATGGAGCGTTTTGTGTCTTTGCTTCGTAATCCTCTTGCTCGTGAAGAACTACGTTCTGTTCTGTTTGTAGGCCGTGGAGTTTTTCGCAATTTTAAAAATGTGCTAAAAAGATATCCTGAAATAGAGCGTCTTTGGTTTTCATTTAAAGAAAAAGAAATGAAAAACGAGATATATAAGTGGTATAATCTTTTGCGAGAAGCACAGGGTCTTAAAAAAATTGGAGATGTTCCAGAAGAAATTGATGAGGCACTTCCAGCATATTTTTCTTTTTGCAGTGTAAAAACTGAAAAAGAACAAAAAAAGCTAGAAGAATGTATTGTGCGTATCGAAAAAGAACTTTCTGGTCGTTTTCAGGGAGAAGTGGGGAATGCTATTGTTGCCTTTTGGCGTACGATGAGGCTGATGTGTCTATCTCAATCAGATATGACGCTTTATGTAGAGTCAATAGGCAAAGATTTTGCTGCTGCAATTACTGCAGTGCCCTGTCCTCCAAATTCTACACAAACAGTTATGGTAACATCATTTTTTGTATTGCCCGAATTTAGAGGCTTAGGACTTGGCAAAGAATTAGTTAAAAGGTCTATAGACTGGCTAAAAAAAGCTGGTGTTCGCCATATAATTATGCCATCATTTGCTATTCCTGACTCATTTATTCCTGCTTTACTTAGATCTGGGTTTACCCAAAACTGCGGAAATTTTATCGCAGATATTTATTCATAAGACACAAAACAAATAATAGAGGCCAAGGAGTTTTTGTATGGCATCAAAGAACATTAATTTTCGTGACGAGAAACGTTTTGTAGACTTGCTTAAAGACGCAGTAGTTCAAGTAAAAACTGAAGAAGATCCAATAGTATTAAACAGTTATAAAAAACTGTTTAAAAAGCATGTTCCGCTAACTCTTAGAACATATGTTGCGGCTTATTTAGCTAAAACTATGGTACAGGGAAATTATAAGGGATCTAAAAAACGTCGTACTGACAGAAAATTTGATAATCCAAAAAAAACTAGAGCAAAATCAAATAAAAATGAAGTAGGAGAACAAAGCCCTCGTGTTGTTATTGATGAAAGCCTTGCAGCTACCTTGTTTTTTAGTGTAGGTCGTAATAGAGGGGTTTATCCTCGTGATTTGGTAGGGTTGGTTGCAAACACAGCAGTAGTAGGGCGTGAGCGAATTGGAGATATTCGTGTGCTAGATAATTATTCATTTGTACAAGTATATGCTGACGATTCTCAAAAAATTATTGATGCATGTAATGGTACTGAGTATCGCAATCGCAAGCTTACTGTAAGTTATTCTCGTAAAAAGGGTGAAAATAATAATTCTGATGAAGATGAAAACCAAGCAGATAAAAGCACCCAAAAAATAATTTAAGAGGTTCTTATGAATACTGAACGGCTTGTAACTGGTCTTTTTCAGGTTAATACATATCTAATACCCGTAAGTGTAAAGGGGCAAGCCGGTCTTGTTTTAGTCGATCCAGGTGGTGATTTTGACTGTATTGTTTCACAAATGAATAAGATGGATCGAGCTCCTTTTGCAATTATGCTTACACATGGTCATTTTGATCATATAGGGGCAGTAGGTGCATTAAAAAAAGAATTTCCGTCTATACACATTGCTATTCATTCGGGTGACAAAGAATACTTAGGAAAAAAAGGATATGAGCGTCAGTATGCTGATGTTTGCTCCTTAGGAATACCTGCCCTTATAGAAAGTTTTAAGCAAAATTTTTTAGAATTGCCTGAGCCAGACATTTTATTAGAAGATGGTCACATGCCTTTTTGTATGCAAGGGTGGAACGTATTACATACGCCTGGACATAGCAAAGGCTCAATTTGTTTTTATAATGAGGAAAAAGGTTTGCTGTTATCAGGCGATACTCTTTTTGCAGGTTCTTGTGGAAGAACAGATTTATATGGTGGTGATATGACAGCAATGAATAAAAGCTTGCAAAAACTGCTTGCTTTACCCTCTCATGTAAAGGTTTACCCAGGGCATGGTTCTTCAACAACAATAGCACGTGAGCAAAACAATTACGGCGTGTAATGCTCGTTAAAAGATATAGAAAATGAATAAAAAATTAAAGGCGGCAATTGTTTTTTTTGTCTTATCAATTGCTTTTATTTCATGTGCAAAAAATACAGCAGCAGATTCTCAGGTTTTTAATGTAATACCCAAAAAAACAAATACGGACGGTACGAGTGAAAATACTATGTTTCAAAAATATCCAGGTATACATTTTCAATCTGTTCTTGCAGAAGGTTCTGTGGCTATTTTGTTTGGCTCTGATTTTAATAGCCCAGAAATAGTAGAAAAAACGTCTAAAACACTTTTGCAAACATTTGGCCTAACACCTAAAGATCAAAGTTTATATCTGTATTCATATCCTGATGACTTTAAAACAGGTACATATTCACGTATAAGCTTGTTACCTAATAAGCTAGAATCAAAAAATATTATACTCTTGCTCATACTCGGTTCGCCAAAGCAAACACATAAGATTCTTGCCGAATTACAGGATGCCGAACGAGCGTATCCTGTTTTTTCCTTTTTTTCCCTCGATGATGTGCTAGGAACTGAGGCTGGTTCAACTGCAGTAATTGATATGTATGTAGCACCGCAAGACATGCTTGTCCAAGAGCCATCTGGAGCCTTTTCTGGTGCTATTGATGATCTTATTATGCCTTTTATTGCAGGTGCTTTACAGGGATGGACAGATTTTTCAAACATAGAATATTTTGTGTATGTATCTGATGAGATTTATAAAAATACTGGATATAGACTTAGAGAGTATATTGACCCTGAAACAGGAATTAGATCTGATAATCATTATGTACTTATGCAGTGGGAGTAAGCGCATGAACGAGCTGATTCAACTTAAATCGACATTGATTGGATCAAAGGAAGCTGTTGAGACTTTAAAACATAAATCTTCTGCTTCACTTTTAGTAGTTTCTGATTCTCATGGAGATACGGAAACGTTACGACAAATTATTGAATTTTTTGGCCCTGACTCAGACGCCCTTGTTTTTTGTGGTGATGGGTTTCGTGATGTCATAACACTTGTAAACGAGGCTTTTTATAATACAACATTACGAATGCTTTTGCCTCCCGTTATTGCTTGCGCGCGCGGCAACTGTGATCCTTCAATTGTAAATATAAACCTATCATCATTAGAGGGAACTAAAGATAGGTATGGTAGATATCGAGAATATATCGTTGTCCCTCAGGTTTGTTTTAATGCTGCTGGTCGTGTTGTGCTTGCTGTTCATGGTAATAGACACAATGTTTGTAATACGCTTCAAACACTTTCTTGTGTAGCTTATTCTAAGTATGCTGATCTTGTTTTTTATGGGCATACACATATACATCGTCGAGATGAGATAGGTGGCACCGTTTTTTTAAATCCCGGTAGTTGCTCTCGTCCACGTGGCGGTCAAGTTGCCTCTTTTGCCGTTGTTTCTTTTCCTGGCGATGGTGAACACTATGAGAGCGAACTTTTTTGTATACGCAGAAATCTCTTTGGTAACTATGAATTTACACCACATTCTTTGTGTTAGTGGTGTAAAAATATTATTTTGTATCTCTATTGTAGAATCAGCTGTTTTTTTGCTATAATCCTACCCGATTAACAATTTTACACACACACAGAAAAAACTGAAATTGAGGAGAAAACAGTGAGTTCGGATGCTATTCTTGGGCCCTCAGAACGTCCAAAATTGTCGCGGTGGATACCATTGAGTATTCAGCATGTGTTTGCCATGTTTGGTGCTACTATTTTAGTTCCACTTTTAACAGGGCTAAGTCCTTCTACAGCTTTATTTACAGCTGGGACAGGTACTCTTATTTATATTTTGATTACGGGAGCAAAAGTTCCTGCGTTTTTAGGCTCTTCTTTTGCCTTTATACCAGCAATTGTAGCTATTTCGCAAGTATATGGTATGACATATGCTATGGGCGGGGCGCTTTGTGCTGGTGTTTTTTATGCTATTGTTGCAGGTATAATTAAAATTTCTGGAAAAGGATGGCTTGATAAAGCTCTCCCTCCAGTGGTTATAGGATCTGTAATTATTGTTATTGGTTTAAATCTTGCACCCACGGCAATGCAATCTGCAATGTATAATACTGCTGGAGAATATTCTCTGGTCTATGTTTCTATTGCTGCAGTTACACTTGCTGGTGCTGTTATTGCAAGTATTTTTTTAAAGGGCTTTTTTGGAACTATTAGTATTCTTATAGGTCTTGTAGTTGGGTATTTGTTTACAGTTATTATGGGGCTTTTTATACCTGCATATGCAATTATTGATTTTACAGTGGTCAAAGAAGCCTCTTGGCTTGGTTTGCCATTTTTACAGCTTAACAAAGCAGGTCAATATGTCTGGCTTGCACCACAATTTGCATTAGTACCTATTTTAACCTTTGTTATTGTTTCTTTTGCAACTATTTGTGAGCATTTGGGCGACACGTTGGTTACCTCAAAAGTTGTCGGCAAAGATTTTTATAAAGATCCTGGTTTACATCGAACAATCCTCGGCGATGGTGTGGCAACTGTCTGGGCAGCTATATGGGGTGGACCACCTAATACAACCTATGGTGAAAACATTGGTGTTATGGCTATAACAAAAGTATATTCTGTTTGGGTAATAGGCGGTGCGGCTGTGGTAGCCTCTTTATTATCATTTATACAAAAATTTGGTGCGTGCATTCAAACCATACCTGGTCCTGTAATGGGCGGTATTTCTATGCTATTGTACGGATTAATAGCTTCGAGTGGTTTACGTACAATTGTCGAAAGTGGCGTTGATTATAAAGACAAGCGTAATCTTATTATTTCATCTGTAATAATGGTTATTGGTCTTGGTGGTGGAATGCTACAGTTTTCTGTTGGCGACAGTTTTGAGTTTGCCTTAGGTGGTGTGGCGCTAGCTACGGTAATTGGTATTGTACTAAACCTTGCCTTACCAAAGACTACATCGAATTTTACGATGTAGTCTTTGGTAAGGCAAGGTTTAGTACAATACCAATTACCGTAGCTAGCGCCACACCACCTAAGGCAAACTCAAAACTGTCGCCAACAGAAAACTGTAGCAT
>DASRMY010000128.1:0-2099 GCA_035647695.1 Treponemataceae bacterium
GCATGTATTCATATTCTTTTAGTTTTTCATTTAATTTATTATATTCTTTTTGTAATTCATGCAAGTCACGTACAGCTGTAACACTGCCAATAATTTTTGTGCTTACAGAATGAATCCCTTTTTGAAATGTGCTTACAGCACTAAAGCCAATGGTACGAAAATTAAGTATAAATCCACCTGTTGATAAAGCAAGCAGGGTTCCTGAAGAAAGTATCAGGATAACAAGAACAATAATTTGAGATTTAATTGTATACTGAGTTTTTTGTCTAACCATAGCTAAGAGTTTAAACTATCATAAATGCTACGATCAGTGGTCATATCACGGAAAATTTCAAATGATTTGCCAGCGCCAATAGCCACACATTCAAGTGGTGTTTCAACTAAAAAAACGGGAACACCTGTTTCTTTTGAAATCAATTTGGGAAATCCTTTTAAGAGTGATCCCCCACCAGTCATAACAATACCTCGCTCGACAATATCAGCTGCTAGTTCAGGAGGAGTTTTGCCAAGAGTATTCTTTATTTCTTCAACTATCTGAGTAATAGGCTCTTTTAAAGCTTCTCGTACTTCTACAGAATCAATTTCTAAACTACGTGGCAACCCTGTAATTGCATCAGAACCTTTTATTTCCATCTTTTCTATTGTTTTTTCAGGTGATGCATTTCCTATTTCTACTTTTAGTCGTTCTGCTGTTTGAGGTCCAATTGTAAGATTATGAACAGAACGAACGTGTTTTATTATTGCATCGTCAAACTCATCCCCACCAAGACGTATTGCATTAGTAACTACCATTCCACCCATGGAAATAACAGACACCTCTGTAGTACCACCGCCAATATCACATATCATATGTCCTGCAGGTTCATGAATTGGTATTTCAGCACCTATAGCAGAAGCTAAAGATTCTTCTATTACATATACTTCTCGGGCACCTGCTTTTAAGGCTGCATCTTGAACTGCACGACGTTCTACTTCTGTAATACAGCTTGGAATACCAATTTTCATTCGCATCGAGTGAATGATTTGGTGGCGAGGAGTGATTTTTGATATAAAATAACGAATCAATTTTTCAGTGCTATCCATATCGGCAATAACGCCGTCTCGTAATGGTCTTATTGCAATAATATCACCAGGGGTTTTCCAAAGCATACGTTTAGCTTCTGCCCCAACAGCAACTACTCGGTTGGTACCTTTTTCTACGGCAACAACAGAAGGTTCGTTTATTACAATGCCCTTACCGCTCACATATATCAATGTATTGCATGTACCAAGATCAACACCTATATTTGTAGAAAATCTATCGAAAAAACCCAATTAATTCCTCCCCGAAATAAATTATTTAAATCTATTTTTTTTGTCCAATTTTTTGTAATGCACCAAGATGGTTTACTTGCAAGGACAGGGTTGTTCTCCATTCAGAACGTGCCTTGGCAATATCACCTTGCATTTCATACACCAATCCGAGCCCATAATGTGCATCGGCATAATAAGGATCTTTTATTAAAATAGAAGAAAACTCTTCTTTAGCTTCTGTAAGCTGGCCATCATCAAGATAAATTTGACCCAACAAACTAGAACATTTTAACACAAGCGAGTCATCTGTGCTAGTCTTTTTTATGCGGTATAAATATTGTTTTGCAGAAGATTTTTGATTATTTACATAGTATTGTTCGGCAATTGCCATAAGCAATAAATCAGAGTCGCTGTATTGAAGAGCTTCTGTAAAAGCAGCAATACTTTCCGATGTTATCTCAAGGTTTGCATAAGATAGTCCTAGGTATTCGTAAATATCATTTGCAGTATATCCTTGCTCTAAAGCTATGTTTAAATATTTGATAGCGAGATCAGCATAGTAAGTATATGAACAAATTATATTTTTATGGTAATATGCTTTACCCAACATATAATTAATTTGAGAATACATTTTTTTGCTTGTTTTAAATCGGGCAATGCGTAAAGAATTTATAGAGTCTGTAATAAAATTTTGAGCTTTCATTGGCTCTGTCTGCGAAATTGCAAGATAAAAAGCTGAATAGCCTTGATATGTAAGGGCTGTTGGATTAAAAGGCTCTTTTTCTAAAATAAGGTGAGAATAATTG
>DASRMY010000129.1:0-3080 GCA_035647695.1 Treponemataceae bacterium
GTATAAAGTTTTACCTTATCCCCATTAGATAAACGAGCAAATTTATGTTCTTTTATCTTCATCAAACACCCCTTTTATTTACAAACACTTATGTTTGTATTTTATATTCATTGACTTTACGATGTAGCGTTTTTCTACCAATTCCTAAAACATCTGCTGTTTTAGACTTATTTCCTTTATTTATTGCCAAGTTAGCAGCAATCACAATTTTTTCTGCTTCAGCCATCTTTATACCAGAAGGAACAATTATTGCATCATTATCGGTGTCTTGCACAATCCCAGGAGGAAGATCATCTATAGTTATAATGTTTCCACCACACATAACTACCGCACTTTCTATACAATTTTTTAATTGTCTGATATTACCTGGCCAATCATATTTATACAATGCAGCACGAGCTTTATTATCAATACCTTCTATTTTTTTACCATTTTCTGTAGCAAAATCTTGTAAAAAAGAAGTAATCATAAGTGGAATATCATCTTTTCTCTCGCGTAATGGCGGTACGTGAATATGCACAACATTTAAACGATAGTACAAATCTTCTCTAAAACGCCCTTCTTCAATTTCTTTAAGAAGATCTCTGTTTGTAGCTGCTATAACACGAACATCAACTTCAAGAGTTTCTTCCCCCCCTACTCGTTCAAACTTTTTTTCTTGCAAAACACGCAATATTTTTATTTGCACATTTTGATCTATCTCCCCAATTTCATCTAAAAAAATAGTCCCATTATGTGCAAGTTCAAAACGACCTCTTTTACGAGCAATTGCTCCAGTAAACGCACCTTTTTCATGTCCAAAGAGTTCGCTTTCTAACAAACTTTCTGAAAGGGCGGCACAATGTACCTTAATAATAGAATTGTTTTTGCGAGGAGAAAGATTATGTAAAGCATTAGCAATTAATTCTTTACCAACACCACTTTCACCAGTGATAAGAACTGATGCTTTTGAACTTGCAGCTTTTTTTACCATTTGAAAAATCTTTTGCATTTCTGCGCTTTTTGCAATAATACTTTCAAATGTTTTATTAGCATATAATTCTTCTTGTAGCTCTCGGTGTTTAAGGGCGAGCTCACGACCTTTTAATGCTCTTTTAACAATAAGAGTAAGTTGATCAAGGTTTAATGGCTTAGTTAAAAAGTCATAAGCACCATTGCGCATAGCATCTACCGCAGAATCTATAGAACCATGACCGGTTAAAATAATAACAGGAACACCAGGGTTTTGCGCACTAACCTTTGCAAGAACTTCTTCTCCTGTCACACCGGGCATTCGTAAATCGGTAATTACAAGATCTATATCTCCTTTTGCAAAACGCTCCAGTCCCTTTTTGCCATCTTGTGCTAATGCAACATTCCAGCCTTCCATTTTAAGAGAAGCACCTAAGCCTTCACGTATGTTTTTTTCATCATCTATAACTAGTAGTGTACATTGCACTTTGCATCCCCCTAGGTATTATTCATTTTGTATTCGAGTAAACGAAGTTCTTTTTGTGGCACTGGTAAAGAAATAATGAAACAGGAACCTTCTCCTAAAAAAGATTTAACACGTATATCACCAGAAAATTCTCTAATAATTTTATATACCATAGTCATACCAAGCCCAGTCCCTTTTGGTTTTGTAGTATAATAGGGTTCAAAAATTCTATTTTGCGTTTCTTCACTCATGCCACAACCATTATCAACAATTGTTATAAAAAAACGATCATCTTTTATTCTAGTGCCAAACCAAAGTTTAGGTGTTTGGGCACCATCTATATGAGTACAATTGCATTCATTATCTGATTCTGTCATAGCTGCAACAGCATTTTGCACCAAATTTATTAATACTTGTTTTAACAACTTAACATCGAGCATAAGATGAGGTGGTTTTTCCATTAAGTTTAGTTCTAGGCTAATTTTTTTTCCTACTAGTTCTGCATTAATAAAATTTGCAAATTCTTTTAAATATGCATTAGGTTCTACTAGTTCTAAACTTGCTTGAACAGGACGAACAGCAAATAAAAAATCAACAACTATTTGATTAAGTCGATCAACCTCGTCATTTACAATATCTAAATACTGCTCTATTGTTTTTTTTGAAGAAAGCGTTCCATCTTTTTCTCGAGCTTTTTTAACAGCTTTTTGTATAAGTTGAATATGAATACTAATAGCACCTAAAGGATTTTTTATCTCATGGGCAACACTAGCAGCTAAATTTGTTAAGCTTGCAAGATTTTCCATGCGTCGCATTCGGGTTTCTTGCTCGCGTTTTTCACTTATGTCATCAATTTTAAGAATATACCCATTCATTTTTTTTCCCTGAACAAAGGGAGTAATGTTAATGGTTATAATACGAATTGTTCCGGAAGTATCTGTTAATGAAAATTCTTCTGAAAAATAGTTTTTTTGCCGTTTACTCGCACTTTTTAAAAAAGAGACAATATCATTGTTGTCAACTATGTTCCAGATAGGCTCATTTAAAAAAACCTCAGTATAGCGATGTTCATTAATGCGCTGCTTTAAGGGAATTATACGTTCAACCGCTTTGTTTGCCATGATAAGATGCCAATCTAGATTACATACTATTAGACCTGTCCCAAGCGACTCTATAACCGCATCCATGGCCTCATTTTCTATAGAAATTGAATCAAAAAGCCGTTCAATTTGATCTGGGGCAAGTTTTGAGATTTTTGCTGATGCTCTTTTTACAAACTTTCTCACTGTAAACCTTCTTCCAAAAGGACAAAAACAATTTCTTCTATGGCCGAAACTGGGCTTTGGTTATATGTTGTAATATGTATATATGCTTTTTGAAGCGTTTTAATTAATATGGCGGTTTTTTCTTGATACTGTGCTTGCTCTACCAGATTAGTTTTAGAACGTAAAAGTTTTTTATATTCTGCAAGAATACTATTAAAAAACAGCTTGAGTATCACACGTGGCTCAAAGTTTTTCATAACCTTAATGAGACCATCTATGTCTGGCACATGACGACTTTGAATACTTGCTATAAAAGTATTTGCAATTATTTCTATTCGTGCAATAGAAATAGGTAAAAAAGATTGCAAATATTGATCTATGAGATTACTATTCATGTT
>DASRMY010000130.1:0-3571 GCA_035647695.1 Treponemataceae bacterium
GTAGGAACTGTACCTATTATAGATTTCGAAAGTAATCTAGCTATGCGCTTGCCTACTACCTCTCATTTGTTTCAAAAAGAATGGAAAAAACAAGGGGTAGAATTTGATCGCTATTGGAAACATATGTGCAAAAAACGGGGAGTAACGCCTTTTGTCATAAAAAATGGTAGTGATCCAGCAATAGAACTGGCAAGGTTTTTTGCTCGCAGAGAGGAATTTTGATGAAAAAACTAGTTTTTTTTGTAGTAATAACTCAATTTCTTTTTATTGCCAGGGCTCAGTCTGTATCACTTATTCCCCCAGAGGTTTTTGTTGCTGATACTGCAGAAATTAGGTATACGTTTTCTTGCGTGTATCCTTTATGCTCTTTGCAAGCACCGCTAAAGCTTAGTGGGGCAGATTTTACGACAGCTGCATGGAAAAACGAGGCTATCATTGCACTAGAAGCCCTAAAAAACTTTGATGTTTTATCAGCGATTCTTATAAAAAATGATGATACTGATAATTATACTTTTATAGTAGAAATAGTGCCTTGGATCACAGGTGCTTTAGATATTCCTCCCTTTGATGTGGTGTCTGTTTTTAAAAAAGCAGATTCGTCCTTAACGTATCCGGCTTTAATAATTGATATTCCTCCAGTGAGTATTAAATCTATACTTACAAAAACGCAAAAAACAACCATACAAGCACCCGCTGGGCCTCTTGTTATACCCGGTACTACATGGATTGTGTATCTTGTTGTTATTATAGTAATTATACTCTTTTTTTTACTTGTGCTTGCATTGCTGCGGTTTAAACACATACAAAAATGGGTACTAACCATACAGCATAGACTGTTTTTATCTAAAAATTATCGCAGAACAGTCAAAAAACTTATGGCGCTTCAAAAAAACATCTTTCGTAGTGGTCCCAAGTTTTTTGCTGTCGAAGTATCGGGAGAAATTAGACAATATTTGCAAAATAGATTTGGCGTGCATTTTACTGCAATAGAAACGTCAAAACTGTACTCAACGCTCGATGAGATTACGGCAGGTACGGCTTCTAAAACGGCACTTACAGCAATGGAAGATTTACAAGCTGTCTGTTTTCGGCTTGATTATATAAAGTTTTCACGTATAGATGAATCTGTGTTTGAAGATGATTTTAAGACAATGATTGAGAGTGTTTGTTCCTCTATTGCCTATTTTGAAAACCGGGAGGATGATGAAAATGCGATTTAATTATCCTCATGCTTTTTGGTTATTGTTAGCGCTTCCCCTATTATATTTTTTACGGCATAAAAAAATCTTTATTCGCCCCTCTTTTCATCTTACTGTTTCAGATTGGAACGGACGAGCTTTTAGCTGGAAAAACAGAACAATAAGTATGGGGTATATTGTATCGACTTTTTTATTTATGTTTGCATATATTCTTTTTGTACTTGCACTTGCAGATCCGGTAATGATTCACTCAAAAAAAGAATATACGTCGCGGGGTGCAGAAATTGTATTTGTCTTAGATGTAAGTCCTTCTATGGCTGCCTTAGATATTGCTACTGATACTCGGCTTGCTGCTGCAAAAAAAGCAATACGCTATCTTGTTTCAGAAAACAATGGGGCTTCTTACGGGCTCATTGCCTGCGGTTTGGAGGCTGCTTTATTAGTACCTCCTACAATGGATTATGATTCTTTTTTGCAACGGCTTAATGATCTTTCAATTGGCGAATTAGGCGATGGGTCTGCAATTGGAACAGGCCTTGCAACTGCGGTTTATCATCTTGTAACAAGCGCCGCACCCTCTAAAACCATTGTGCTATTAACTGATGGCGAAAACAATGCAGGTTCGGTTCACCCCCTTACAGCTGCAGATCTTGCAGTTGAAAATGCTATTTCAATATTCGTTGCTGGCATAGGTACAAAAGGTACGGTTCCTGTTAAATATGCTGATCCTAAAACGGGGGAATTGTATTCTGGGTATTTGGACTCTACTTTTGATGATGCTTCTCTTAAAGCTATAGCGGCAAAGGGACAAGGCAGATATTTTTCTATACGAACACTCGAATCGTTAAATAATGCAATATATGCGATAAATAGGAAGGCGAGTTCTTTTCAAACATACCAGATGAAACAAACAAAAAAAAAGTATTATTCTTTTGTTTTATCCCTTTGCTTATTTATCTTTGTAGTTGGGTGGCTCATACGCCGTGTTTTTATAAAACAGTTTATATAAGAGGATCTTGCTATGACATTAGAATTTCAAAATCCAGCACTGCTTGTTTTTACTCTGCTCATTTTTCCTGTAGCTTTTTATGTAAAAAACCAGATAAAAAAATATAGTGGTTTTGTGAGGTATACATATAAAGAAAAAAACTTTAAGGCAAAAAAAACACTTAGTTTTAAAACGAGATGTAATCTTCGCCTTTTATCGTGGAGTCTTGCGTGGGTTTGTGCATTTGTTGCTCTTTCTGGTCCAAGTTGGGGAAAAAAACCTATTGAAGTATTTAAAAGCGGCACGGCGGTGGTTTTTGTCTTTGATATTTCATATAGTATGTTGGCAGAAGATGCTTTTTTTATACGGACAAAAGTTGATAGGGATGTAAAAAAGAAAGTATCTCGTTTAGATGCATCTACAGTATTTGCTCAAGAAGTTTTAAAAAATGTAAATGGAATATCTATAGGCGCGGTCCTTACAAAAGGAGATAGTTTTTTGGCGGTGCCACTTACCGAAGATTATTATGCTGTCGAAAATCTTGTCCGTGTTCTTTCGCCAACCTTGGTTTCTGCACCAGGATCAAGTATTGCGAAGGGTATTGAAACGGCAACAATGGCTTTTCCGCCTCAATCAGCTCGAAATTCAATTATAGTGGTATGTACCGATGGGGATGAAACAGATAATGCTTTGGCTCAAGCTGTCCAAAAAGCAACACGCTATGGTATTAGTATTATATTTCTTGGGTTTGGTTCTATACATGAGACCCCTGTAACAGCTGGTGATGGTGTTACAATAGTGCAAACAGCGCTTCGAGAAAAACAGCTTGTAGCTGCGGCAAAAAATCAAAATTGTACATATATAAATGCGGCTGATTCTCATTCTTTTACAAACGTTCTTGCTTTTTTAAGTGAATATATAAACCTGCCTGATGCATCGTTAAAGCCAGTCACAAGTTTAAAAATGGTGCCGGTAAAACGGCATAGTTTATTTTTAACACTTGCCGTATTTTTTTTATTCATGGGCTTTATGTTTTCAGAGTTACATATAAAAAAAATAACAACGCATAGCATGCACGGTTTTTTACTGCTATCGTGTTGTTATCTGGTTCTCACAAGCACTGGTTGTACAGCTTCATTCAGCGATGCAGCTATGGTCCTAAATGGTCGTTTAAAATGGGTTCAACATGATTATGATACGGCAACGGCTGTTTTTTTAACTATTACTAATGAGGCCGAATCACGCAATAACACAGAACTTGCCCAGTATGGTATTTATGGTTTGTCTACAGCCTATCTTATGCAAAATGAAACAAAGGCTGCGCTTAGTCGCTTAGAAAGTATTGCTCCCGATGCACCAGATTCTATACTTTTTTCTTCTTGGT
>DASRMY010000131.1:0-10427 GCA_035647695.1 Treponemataceae bacterium
AGATAATAATAGCCATAAGTATAAAGTGCTTCTTTTTTAATTTTATAAATGCGGCATAAATTGCAAATGCCATATTTAAAAATATTTGCACCACAACAAACATACTAACTACAAATACAATGACTTGAATAGTATGACCTAAGCCAGTTACAAAAACCGCATGATATAATTGTTTTACATTACCCCAATACGAATGAGCAATTGTGAAACCTTCGTTTACGGTTTTTCCGTTTAAAACAATTTTTTGAATAAAAAACTCACCTACTGGTCCTAAAAACGACAAATAAAAAGCTGTAGGAATTGCATATATAATAAATTCAAAAAGGTTCATAAGTATTTTACCACCCATTAAAACCCAACTGCGTTTAGGAATTGTAAGCATCAGATAATTTGTTTCTTTAAACAACACAGAATGCAAATTACCACTTCCTTTAATAAGAGAAAACAAAACAACCCCAGATGTTCCAATAAAGAAGCAAAGAATATATAAAAGAATGCCAAACCCAAAAACATGTTTTGTATTTAAATAATATGTAAGAACATTTATAAAAATACAAAAAGTCATAATACCAGCAAGAACTACAGATACAGTTACAATTCTTTTTTTACTTGCATTCCATTCTTGTCTTAATACTGTTTTCATTTTAACACACCCCTAGTATTTTTCGCCAAACTGTTTTATATAAAGTTGATCAATTGACATGCTGTGCTCAATGCGTAATTCTTCCGCATCACCAGCAAGAACAATACTTCCCTCATCAATAAAGCATACCGAATCAAACATATTTTCAATATCGTGCACAAGATGAGTGCTTACTATAATAGATGAATCAGCACTATACGATTTTACTATAGTTGAGACAATACGCTCGCGAGCTACTGGGTCTATACCACCCAAAGGCTCATCTAGTAAAAAAAGTTTTGCATTGCGTGAAAAACATAAGGTTAAATTTAGTTTTTCAATCATACCTTTAGACATAGTGCTTGTTTTTTGGTTTTTTTTAAGCTTCATCAAATTCAATAAATCGTAGGCTTTTTCAGTATTAAAGTTTTTAAAATAATCATCATAAAAACTTATAGCATCATGTACAGACATCCATTTTGGCAAAATATTTCTATCGGGTAAAAAAGCTACAAGTTCTTTAGTTTCAAAGCCTATTTTTTTATTACACACAAAAACGTTACCACTACTTGGTTTTAACAAACTCGCAATTATTTTTATTACGGTTGTTTTACCACTCCCATTAGGCCCCATTAGTCCTAAAACACGCCCCCTAGACAAGGTAAAACTAACACTATCTAATGCTTTTGTTTTACCATAATCTTTGCGTACATTATCAATTTTTAAAATTGTTGTATACATTTTATTTTTCCCCCTCCAAAGTAAAAGCCTTTTGAACAAAATCTACTATTTCGGTATTTGATAATCCAATTGCTTGCATGCGATGTAAAAAATCGTGAATAATTGATTGTGACATTTCATTTCGTAATCTTTTTTTTAAGGTTACATCTTCAACAACAAAGGTGCCTAAGCCTCTTTT
Organism: Treponemataceae bacterium; assembly: GCA_035647695.1. Lineage (GTDB taxonomy): Bacteria > Spirochaetota > Spirochaetia > Treponematales > Treponemataceae > CETP13. The sequence goes on from DASRMY010000131.1 coordinate 1,542, forward strand.
AGCTTGAGCAATACCCAATCGCTCAAGTTCCTGGTACGAACGAGCAATAGTATTAGGATTAACCTTTATTTTCATGGCAAGCTCACGGCCAGACATAAGTTTTTCTCCATTGTTAAGAGTACCATTAACAATTTGATTTTTTATTTCGTCAACAATTTGTAAATAAATCGGCCCTCTATCATTAAAAGAGATCATACTACCTCCACACAAGTAAGTGTATTGGTACAATAGTACGCTGGTTCTTTGTGTTTGTCAATCCCTTTTTTTATATTGAGGTTATAATCTTAAACTAGATATGTATGAAGAAAAAGCATGCATCGTCAACAATTTTTATGTCATCCGGCCAATAACAAATATCATTTTTTCCTATTACAGCTATGTTTCTCGGATAAAATCGTGGTATACTTTTACTGTGCTGTTAGGGCATCTCTTATAATTTTTTGGAGGAAACGCAATGATACTGCTTTTTTTTTCGCCGTTACACAAAAAGGTATAGTTTACTACCATTTTTTGGATTAGCCTTATTGCTCGCAAGCCTCACAGGCTGTCCAGGTGCAACTAATCCCGACTCGGAAGCGAATCTTCCCCCGAGCCCAGTTGGATTTCCCGCGCCACCTGCCAATCTGTATGATTATGTTTTACTAGGCGCCAGCTATGCTACAGGAGATACGGTAGAGTTTTCGCTGTTCGCACCTCGAGCTACAGAAGTTTTATTAGTAGTAAAAGGCAAGGCTGGCTCTTCTATGACCAAGGACGCTCAAGGTATTTGGCGTCTAGAGTGCACCGCAACACCTCCTGGCACTCATTACCGCTTTAAAGTAGATGGTCGTTTTGCGTCTGACCCATATGGGAAAGCCTGGAGCTGGGAGGATAATAGCAACGGCGGTTGGTCTATAGTGGTTAATCCAGAATATACTTGGAACGATTCTGCTTGGAGCATACCGACGATCGAAGATCTCGTAATTTATGAAATGCACCTGAAAGACTTTTCTTCTCACGATTCCTCTTCTGAAAACTCTGTACAAGCCACAAACAAAGGGAAATATGCCGGTTTAACCGATTCTATTCCGTATCTGACAGAGCTTGGGATTAATGCGATTGAACTGATGCCGATTTCCGAATTCAACGACGGTGGGTATTCCTGGGGGTATAACACTCAAAGTTTTTTTGCTCCGGAATCTGGTTTTTCAGTGGCTCGTGAAAAAGGCTACCCTACCGGAGCTCAGGTGAAAGAATTTCAAGAACTAGTCGACAATATGCATCAAAATGAAATCGCTGTTATCGTCGACATGGTATACAATCATGTTGGGAATGATCAAAATGCCTTCTGGGCAATCGATAATATTTACTACTTCGATTACAACAACAATGGCACAGTCTCAGACGACGGTACACCCTGGGGAAATCACGTGGCCACTTGGCGTCCAATGGTAAAAAAATTAATGTACGACAATCTGCGTTACTTTGCACAGGAACTTCATGTTGACGGGTTTCGCTTCGACGCCACTAGCTTTATGGATCATGACGCGCTCAAGGAAGTCGTTGCTGCCCTAAAGAACGAATTCTCTGACTTGATTTTTATTGCTGAACAGCTCCCTAACTCAGAGAGCTTTAAAAGTACTGGTATGGCGCAATGGTCAGATCTTTTTCATGATACGATGAAGGCTATGCTTCGAATGGGCCCTTTTGAGGGCAGTACATATGGTGACGTTGGTCAAGTGGCGACGATGACTTATTACAGTCGAGATCAAAACTGGTCTGCAAACCCAAAAGAAACTATTAATTATTTTGAATCCCACGACGAAAACTCTATCCTTTTCGAAGTTTTGACAAAGTCCGGCAATACTGAAGTTGACGCTTTAAAAGCGACCAAGCTTGGCGCTCTGAATCTTTTTACTGCGCTAGGCACGCCAATGATTATGGCCGGGCAAGAATTTTTACGTGATCGAGAAGGGCAAAATCTTGATGAAAGCAATGGACAGATTGACTGGAGCTGGAAAACCGCAACTACTGCCGAGGCAGTCCGCAGTCAAAATGCCTTTGCCTATTACAAGGGGTTAATTAACCTTCGCATCACTCACCCGAGTTTGCGCATGGTTCATGCCGATCCTGCTACGAGCGGAGCCTTCCGCTGGTCTGTTGTCCCGACTGCCTGGGGTGACTTAGGGTATCCGGTTACAAAAAAAGGCTCACAGATTTTAGGCTATGCCTTAAACGTCGACGGTGCTCTAGGTACTGGAAGTACTCGTTGGGTCGTCGTCCTTAATTACAGCACGACAAATGCAAACAATCTAAGCATCTCCTTCCCCTGTGCCGGAGTATGGAAGGTAGTTGCCAACGATTCCAAGGTCAAAAGCGACGGCACTCTCGGTACTGTAACTGCGGCTGGTTCAGCAGAAGATGGTTGGTTTGCCAATTATGATTTACCAGAGCGTAGCGGTCTTATTTTCGCTCACGGTTTATAGTTAAGAATAAATAAAAGGCGTATATGAGAGTCTAATCTCATATGCGCTTTTATTGTATACCTGCAAACGTTTACCTAATTGAAAAAAAACTACATTTCTGTTACTATAACAGTATGGTTATAGCTTCAATAGATATGAAGGACGGTAAAGTCGTCCAATTAAAAAATGGAAAAGAAAAAGTTCTTGAAAGAGACAATGCTGATGGATTAATTAGCGACTTTAATCGCTATGGCGAAGTTGCTATTATAGATTTGGACGCTGCGCTTGGCAATATTGTTACTGAAGGTAGGCAAAAAGGCAAGACTACTAACACAGCCATGCTCAAACGCATTTTACGAAAAGGAAACTGCCGTGTTGGTGGTGGAATTAGAGATGTAAAAAAAGCAAAAGAGCTTATTTCTTGGGGAGCAGAAAAAGTCATTATAGGTTCTGCTGCTTGGAATAAAAACCCAAAAGACAAAAATTCGTATCTAAATACAAAATTTTTAGATGAGCTTACACAAGCAATTGGTCGCAAGCATATTATTATTTCTATAGATGCAATAAATGGGAATATAGCTATAAAAGGATGGACAGAAACAACAGGAATCCCTGTGATAGAAGGTGCTAAAGCTGCTGAAAAATATGCAGATGAACTTTTGTTTACCTGTGTTGAAAAAGAAGGGTGTATGCAGGGGACAGATCTAGAAACGGTAAAAAAACTACGCGAAACGGTGCATTGCAGACTTGTTGCAGCTGGCGGTGTTAATACGCTTGAAGAAATTATTATCCTCGAAAAAATGAATGTAGACGTACAGCTTGGTATGGCATTATACACTGGGGAAATATCACTAAAAGACGCATTTATTAATTGTCTAAACTGGGAAAAAATTGCAAACCAAGGCGGAAACATTCCTGTTATAGCCCAAAGTACTACTGGTGAAGTTTTAATGATGGCCTATGCAAACAAACAAGCTTTTGAAAAAACATTTCAAAGCAATATGCTTACTTTTTGGAGTCGCTCACGAAACAAACTTTGGACAAAAGGGGAGATATCTGGCAATGTATTAAATCTTGTAAAACTTCGTGTTGATTGTGATCGTGATACAGTTTTAGCAACCGTTTCTCCTACAGGCCCCACATGCCATACAGGCAACTGGACTTGTTTTACTACTTCTGCAGACGAAAAATCTACAATGGAACGTCTTTATGCTATTATTAGCGAACGCTTTGCTAATCCAAAACCTGGCTCATATACTGCAACCCTTGACGATAAAAGAGTTCGAGAAAAACTCATAGAAGAAGCCGAAGAAATAATAGAAGAAGCCGAAACAAAAGAGGACGTTATTTGGGAGGCCGCTGACTTACTATATTTTTTAAATGTTCTCATGTATAAAGAGGGCGTTAGCTGGCAAGATGTCTATAACGAATTAGATCGTAGACATAAAAAATAACCAAATTCTATACATAAAAGAGCATCCTCAAAATACTACAGGGGCATATATGAAAATTATACAGGCAAATGAACTTACAAATACTTTTTTTGAACCACGCAAAATGGGAGACGCACAAGAAACAGCAAAAAATATAATAAATAGCGTGCAAAAAAATGGAGATACTGCGCTTAGAGATTTTTCTAGGCAATTTGATCAAGCAGCGCCAGCAAAACTTGAAATTTCAGAAACAGATATGAAAGCCGCAGCAGACAATCTACAAAAAGCAAACCCAAAACTTTATAATGCGCTTAAATACTCGTCAAAACTAGCTCTCAAATTTGCAAAACGGCAAGCTCAATCATTTGAAAATTTTGAAATGGAAATTGCACCAGGCCTTTTTACAAGTCAAAAAACGATTCCAGTAGAACGCGCTGGTGTTTACGTGCCTGCTGGCCAATTCCCGTTAATTTCAAGTGTTATAATGACAACTAGCCCCGCAATAGCTGCTGGTGTTAAAGAAATTGTTTTTTGCACACCTCCGCGAATTCATCCAGATGATATCGAAAAGGCTCATGCATCATCACCTTTTGTTGGCGGAAAACCTTATGCAGACAGTACTATTCTTGCAACAGCTTATATTTGCGGCCTTAGAAAGGCCTATGCTGTTGGCGGTGCTCAAGCAATTGCCGCCATGGCGTATGGGACAGAAACTATTCCAAGCGTCGATGTCATTGCAGGACCTGGCAATAAATATGTTACAGATGCAAAAAAACAAGTCTTTGGCAAAGTTGGCATTGATATTCTAGCTGGACCTACTGAAGTGTTTATTATTGCCGATTCAAGTGCAAACCCAAAGTGGATTGCAGCAGATTTACTTGCCCAAGCAGAGCATGATGTGTTAGCTCAAGCTATTGTAGCAACTACTGATACAAACCTTGCAAAACAAATATCTGTTGAAATTGAAAAACAATTGCAAACACTTTCTACTGCAGAAATCGCCCGAAAAAGCATCGATAATCATGGGCTTATAATAATTACAAAAACGCTAAAAGAGGCAGCAGAAATTGCTAATCGCAAAGCACCCGAACACTTAGAATTAGCTATGAAAGCTGGCCCTATAAGAAATAAAATTGAAAAACAAGTGCATAATTATGGCTCCCTTTTTATAGGGCATGATGTTGCAGAAGTTTTTGGTGATTATGCAGCAGGATTAAATCACACATTACCAACGTCTGGTGCTGCTCGTTACACAGGTGGCTTAAGTGTCCGTTGTTTTTTAAAAACATGTACAAGTTTACGTGCTAAAAAAAACAACGATGGCTCGATAAAAACAGGAACAAAAAAAACCTCACAAGCTTCGGTTCTTATTGCTGAGGCAGAAGGTCTTATGGCCCATGCTAATGCTGCAAAAATAAGACAATAAAAAATGCACCTCCTAAAAACGACGTATCCAGTTTTAGGGGTACACACCATTCTAGCTATCTATGCTTAGTATCAAATTCAACTATACATAATAATCTGATTCTTTACCTGTTGCTTTTTTGTATGCTGCTCTATATTCTTCTTGATGCTTATCATGCTGGGCTGTTAGGGCATCCATTATGCTTTGTACAACTACCGCCTTTTTATCTTCAACATCATCACAAATAGCAGCCATAACCTCTTTTCTAAATTTTTTAGAATCAATTACAGGACTACTACTTAAAATAATAGTATCTTTTGTAACTAAATCTTGCGTCATGTCTTCTGGATTGTTTGGATTTATACGAAGACAATTACCATTTATAGAAACAAGTATCATATAATCAAATGTGCGTAAATAAGAATTTATTTCTCTTAAACCAGTACGGGTTTCAGGTTTGTTTGGACGATATCGGGTTCCACTGGGAAACACTAAAATAGGGTGTCCGTTTTTTTTGCACTTATCCATTGCTCGCATTGCTGCCATGTTTATTTTTTTACTTTTTTCCATTTCAGCATCAAACCCCGCTTGGTTTTCATGTATTTTTAAAGAACGACTAGGATAAATGACTACACGTGAAAAAGCTTCTGCCCATGCTTTTACAGCTGCATTTGCCTCATTTAACTTCATACCAGCCATTGCAACTGTACGAGCAGATAAATCCTTACCAAAACCGTTTGCATGCTTTTCTAACATATAACAATATGCGGGTAAATCCATATTACTAAAATGCTCAGATAAAACCAAACATCTTTTACCACTTTTTGCTAAGGTGTACAATTCCTTAAAATGCTCAACACCATTTATTTTACTGCCTTCTAGTAAGTTCTCTTCCATCATAATATCAATAAACTTACGTGAGGCAGGATTTGCTGTTTGATAGACGTTTTCAGTTGTTATCACATCAGGCGCTGTAGAACTTGCAAGCAGGTCTTTTAATAAATAACCATATTTTTCTACTAAAGGTATACCACTCATCCAATACTCCTTGTTTTATTGTAGGTTTTCAGAATTTAAGCATTCAAGTTCTGGTAGTATAAAACGACCATCTTTTCTAATGAGAACATCGTCAAACCAAATCTCGCCACCACCATATTCTGGCCGTTGAATTAGTACTAAATCCCAATGAATTGCTGATTTGTTTCCATTATCGCAATCATCATAACTATTCCCAGGCGTAAAATGAATAGACCCATCTATTTTTTCATCAAAAAGAGTCTCTTTCATCGGCTTAAGAATAAAGGGGTTTACACCAATAGCAAACTCGCCAATATAGCGAGCTCCCTCATCTGTATCTAAAATTTTATTAATTCGCTCAGTATTATTTGCAGTCGCTTTAATTATTTTACCATTTTTAAATGTAAATTGAATGTGCTCGTAGGTAACACTATCTTTAAGAGACGGCGTATTATATGTAATTACCCCATTAACCGATTTTTTTACAGGAGCAGTATACACTTCACCATCAGGAATATTCATAGTACCATCGCACTTAATAGCAGGTAATCCTTTTATACTAAAACTAATATCTGTATCTTTTGCTATAAGTCGAACCTTATCTGTTTTGTTCATAAGGGCTACAAGTGAATCCATAGCTTTTGACATCTTGCTATAGTCCAAATTACAAACTTGAAAATAAAAATCTGTAAAGGCTTCTGTGCTCATATTAGAAAGTTGAGCCATTGCTGTTGTTGGATAACGTAACACACACCAACGGGTATGTGATAAACGCTGCTTCATATGCACAGGCTTATAATAATATCTATAATAATTATCAATGTTTTCTTGAGGTATATCAGCCCATTCGCTTTGATTACGCAAAGCTGAAAACCCAATATAGCAATCCACGTGTTTCATTTTGTACAAATCTATGTCTGCCCATTTTTTAAGCATTTGAGGAGTTGCACTCATAAGCAATTCACGGTGAATGCGTTTATCATCAAGAGAAACAAGAGGAATGGCACCAACCTTATACGTCTCTCTAATAAGAGCTTCAACAAGATCGGCCGCCAGATTAGTGTTTTGAATAAGTACTGTTTCGCCTTTTTTTGCAGCTACCGAATAATTAATTAATGTATGTGCAAGCTTATCAATTCTAGAATCTTTCATGACCAATAATTATAGCCTAATTTGCTATTTCTGTCAGTCACTATTCGTATTTGTTAGGTTTTTTATCCATCGTTCATTACGAAGCCAAATTTTAGCATAGGCTATTTTTATAAAATCACTTGATTTAACAATTGCATATAAAACGACAGGCCCAAAGGATGTTAATTTTGCAAGCAAAATTATCGCTGGAAATACAACAAAGACATTTATAGATACATCCATTGTTGCGCCCATAAGAGTATCGCCACCTGTTCGTGCTATGCCTAAAAGAGCATTTAAATAACACCACGCACCAATGTATGCGGCAGTAATTAAAACCATATACCTGGCTATTGATTGAGCCCCCTCGCTTAAATTGACAAAAACAAATGGAATAATAAACACACCAAGCATACTTAAGGCACCAAAAATTATCCCAAAAACAATTGCACCATTTAAAAACCATATTTTGTGCTCGCGTGCTTCCTCAAGCTTACCAGCCCCTAAAGTCCCACCCAGTTGTACGCCTATTGCAGTTTGCACCCCACTAATACAAATTGTAAACAAATGGGATATAGCAAAGCCTGCACTCATTCCAGAAACAACCTCTGCTCCTCCACGACCATTATAAATTGATGCAGTAAAGGTTTCTACAAGTATCCAGCTCATTTCTGAAACTAATATTAAGCCGGATTTTGATAAAATTGTTTTAAATAGACTTAGTCGCACTTTAAAAACAGTGCATAACTTTATAAAAAACGGAGGGCGTTTTTTATAGCAATACACTATATATGCAAGAGCTTCAAACCCACGAGCAATTATTGTTGCAATTGCCGCTCCCTCAACTTCTAATCGAGGTGCTCCTAGGTTTCCATAAATTAACACCCAGTTAAAAAAAGTATTTACGAGCGTTGCAAAAACAGAAATATATAAAGGAACTTTAACGCGCCCTGTTTCTCTCATTGAAGTAGATATGGCCATGGCAATGGGCAGGGGTAGCCAACTAAAAGCTAAAAGGCGCATATACGATGAACCTTGACTTACAATTTCTGCCGCATTTGTATTGCCCCGCACCATAAAGTTTAATGCCACTTTAGCCCCAGAGGAACAAAACAAAGCATATATAATAGCTACAAGAGATAAAACAATTAGTTTAAATCTAAACACATGTTTCATCTCTTTTTCTGCTTTTGCCCCATTGTATTGGGACATAAAAATACCACCTGACAAGCAGATGATATGTGTGAGCACTAGGTATATCATATTAAATTGTCCAGCAACATTAACACCAGACATTTTTATATCTCCAAGGCCCGCTACCATAAAATTGTCAATAAGAGAAACTAGATTTTGAATTAATAGTTGAGCCATTACTGGCAAAGCAAGTAAAAGTGCTTTTTTATAAAAAGGCCATGAACCAAATTTTTTATGCATTATCCCCATCCATTATTGTTAG
>DASRMY010000132.1:0-6320 GCA_035647695.1 Treponemataceae bacterium
GAACTATATAGGGCTGGTGCAGATTTTTTTAGATAAAATTCTACTAGTTGAACTAAGGATGCAATAACTAAAACAAAAAGTAGGGTATCAAGAAATCGTATATTGAGCGGTACGAGTATATAGTAGTATAAAGGGTAGGTAACTGCTGTTGCTAGAACCATAACAAATGATGTTGCTAAGCTCATGCCAGTTGCTTTTCCAGTATCTGCTGTCATTCCTATAAAGGGACACAACGCTAAAAACTGTAGGAGTACCACATTATCAACAAAGCAAGATTTTAGAAAAATCTTTAATAAGTCAGTCATTAATGCGCTCCTTTTTTTGCTTTAGATGAAATAATTTTTTTATCAATAGCTTTTTTAATACCAATTGTTACTGCAATTAAAAGGCCAAACACAAAAAAACCACCAGGTGCTTCTTTGAAAAATCCGACTGTATATGCTTCAGGAAGTATGCGTATTCCAAAAAAAGTACCAAAGCCAAGAAATTCGCGAATAATTGAAATTACGATAAGTACCCAGGAGTAGCCAAGTCCCATGCCAAGAGCATCTAGAACAGCTTTGCCTGGTGTTTTTTTTGATGCAAAGGATTCAACTCGTCCCATAATAATGCAATTTACAACTATGAGAGCTATAAAAACTCCAAGGCTTTTAGATAGAGTTGGAAAATAAGCTTGAAGAACAAGATCTACAATTGTTACAAACGTTGCTATAACTATAATAAAGACAGGAATTCGTATTGATTCTGGTATTATTTTGCGAAAAAGGCTAATAATAAGCTCACTCATAACTATAACAAAAGTCATTCCCACACTCATGCCTATGCCATTAAAAACATTTGTTGTAACGGCTAAAGCAGAACAGAGTCCAATCATTAGTATTAGCAAGGGGTTTTCTCTAATTATACCGTTTGTAAATATTTTTAAGTTTTTATTCATTTAAAAATCTCCTAGTGTTTTGTGTATTCGCTAAGCTTTGCACCACCATAGTTATTTGCAAGGTACTGTGCACCAATAAAAATTGAAAAATTTATTACATTTTCATAACCTTTAGAAGTAATGGTAGCACCACTAATACCATCAAAATTTTGCCCTAATACAAGTGGACTAGAAACATCTTTGTTACTAAATTGTTTATAAAACGCAGGCTCTTTTGCTAATAATCCGTATCCAGGAGTGTCTGATGTTTCAAGGATAGTAATTCCTGTAAGAATAAGGTTTTTATTTATTCCTACCATTATTTTAGTATGTGTGTATGTTGGTCCATTTGCCTGAACAACAGCACCAATAACTGTATCCCCTTGAAAAGCAATATGTAGTGAGTCTAGCCTTGCTACATTATTTTCAAGGTATTCGTCAATTTCATTGTTGCCCCCTGCTGAAATATCCTCTACAGCGACGAATGAATCTGCTGTAGGAAAAATTTTTGTCAGGGCAGTATTGGCTTTTTCTAGGGCGTGTTTTTTAATAATTGGAGAAGTAACGTTATTTACTACTGCTAATATTGTACATGAAATAGCTGCAAAGGCTGCAAGTGTTATACCTAGCTTAAGAGTTTGTTTCATTTATTGTACATCCTTTTGCTCTCCTTTTTTTTGATGAATTGGAGTCTTGTTGTCTGTTTTATAACCAAATTTTCTGTTTATTAGATTGTTTAGAAATGGAGTTACGGCATTCATTATAAGAATGCTAAACATAACACCTTCTGGATAACCGCCAAACTGTCTAATTAAAAAAGTAATTAAACCAGCTCCAAAGCCGAACAGTAGGCGCCCTTTTTTGGTAACAGGCGTTGTTGCATAATCTGTAACCATAAAAACAGCACCAAAAAGGAGCCCTCCTGAAAGAAGGGCTAGTATTACATCTCCCCCAGCAATGTAGGTTCCTACAGCAACAGTAAGAAGCATTGCAAGAGGGGCGCGCCAGTCAATAATCTTTAGGAGCACTAATACTACACATGCAAGTAAAATAAGTGCAGTAGATGTTTCACCAATACAGCCAACACGATTTCCTAATAAAAATTGTATATAGGTATCTGATGTTGCTGCAGTTGCTGTCCCCGTTTTTATTTGTGATAACATTGTTGCCCCACTTATGGCATCGGTTCCAGGAGCTATCCATGAAGAACCCATTGATGCAGGAAAACTAACAACCATAAAGGCACGACCTATGAGAGCAGGGTTAAATACATTAGATCCAATCCCACCAAAGAATTCTTTACCAACAATAATGGCAAAAAATGCTCCTAAAATTGTTTGCCACAGAGGAATATTAGGAGGTAGAACACAAGCGAGAATGAGTCCTGTAACAATAGCTGATAAATTATTAATGAGGATTGGTTTTTTTGAAATCTTTTGAAATAAAGCTTCAAAAACAATGCATGATAATACACACACTATACTTATATACAGAGTTGAAAGGCCAAAAATAAAAACAGAAGCAATAACCAAAGGTAAAAGACAAAAAATAACAGCAATCATTACTCTTTGTGTTGTAAGACGGCTTGTTATGTGAGGACTCGAAGAAATGTAAATTTCATTTCTGTCTGACGGTGCCATTATTTTCCTTCCTTTTGGGCAGACTTTGCTTTATCTGCTGCACATTTATTGTTATATTGTATTTTTCCGTCGCGAATTTTTTGTACAAGTTTTACATGTGCGGGACAAACATATTCGCAACTACCGCATTCGACACAATCTAAGAGGCCAAATTTTAAGGCATTCTCAGTAGCTTTTGCTTTTACCGAGTTAACTAAGAGAACGGGGTAAAGCCCATAGGGGCATACTTCAATGCATTTACCACAATTAATACAGGGAGTCTCTTGTTGTAAGCATATTTCTTTTGCTGTTAAAAAAAGTACCCCCGACGTGTTTTTAGCAATTGAAAAATTAGCATGTATCATATTACAGCCCATCATGGGGCCCCCACAAATTATTTTAGCAACAGAGTCTTTTAGTTCAATAACCTCTGGAATAAGATCTCCCATGGCCGTTCCTATGGGTACAACAAGGTTTTTAGGTTTTGCAACAGCTCCACCAGAAATTGTTAAGGGCCTGTCTATAAGAGGTTTGCCTTGTCGAAATGCTTCAGATAGTGAAATAAGCGTTCCAACATTTTGAACTACGCACCCTACGTCAACAGGAAGGCCTTTTGCGGGGATTTCCTGTCCTGTAGCAGTAAACACGAGGGACTTTTCACTGCCTTGAGGATACTTTGTTTCCACAACCATAATACCAATTTCTTTAGAATGTTTTGCTTTAGTTATGGCATCTTCAAGTGTCGGTACTAGATATTTTTTATTGTTTTCAAGAACAATTGCCCCAGCTTTTGCTTTGGTAACATGAATTGCTATTACAAGACCATCTATTATTGCATCAGTTTTTTCTAATATGCTACGCTCGTCTATAGTAAGATACGGTTCGCATTCTGCAGCATTTACTAAAATGAGGTCAACCTTTTTATTTGCTGGGATTGATAGTTTTACATGCGTTGGAAAGGATGCTCCTCCCATACCAACAATCCCCGCTTCTTTTATCCGTTTTATTGCTTCTTCATTTGATATTTTAAACGGATCCAAGGGAGCCATAAAATCAGTATCATTAGAGCCATCGGATTCAATTATAATACATAGTTCATCTTTGTTTGTTGCAATAAGCCTGTTTTCTATTTTTTTAACCACTCCCGAAATGGATGCGTGAACTGGAGCGGATACAAGGTCATGGGATTCTGCTATCTTTTGACCTCTGACAATCCTTGAGCCTACAGCAACAATTGGTTTGTTTGGAGCACCACCCTGAGTAAGGGGAATAATTACAGTTTTAGTTGAAGGAAAAGCAGCTTGAATTGACATTTTATTGCTAAGCTTTTTGTTTTCTGGTGGATAAATACCACCCTTAAAAAATAGCGTTTTCATGAGTTCAGTTTAAGATGATTTACGTCAGTAGTCAATGGAGATGTTTTGTTGTCGTATTATTTAGATGGAAATTGATTACTTGTGTAGAAATTCTTGCCTTTCTACGGTATAATCTTTTCAAATACTAAACAGGATGAAACTTCTGTAGTCAACTTTGGAGGTATTACATAATGAAAAAAAAAGTTTTTTTATTATTAGTGACGGGTGTATTAGGTACCCTTGTATATGCATATAATCCCCCTGTTAATGGGGAGCTCTTATATCAACTATCTACACCAGAAACTCTTGCCGGTGCAGCTTCTGTTGCAGGCGGTGGGTTGTGGAAAGAACATACTGCTCAGATTTCAATAAACCCAGCACTGCTTGCAACAGAACAACGTATTGTTGGGAACTTTGCCTATACAGCAGTTCTAAACACGGATGGAACAAATGCTTATGGGCAATCTTTGTATTTTGGAGCTGTTTTACCATCTAAATATGGTGTTTTTACAGCTAATACACAGTGGGCTGTCCTTCCCCTTGCTTCAGTTCCTTTAGAAAACTCTATAAGTATTAGGGGTGCGTATTCAAAAGATATAACTGAAAAAATATATGTGGGAGCGAGTCTTTACGGTGGGTTTGGAACTGATTGGTGTGTAGGTACAGATATTGGATGTATGTATAATTTTGATACAATTAGCACACTTCCTTTTTTAAGTGATGTGCGTTGGGCGTGTGCAATTACTGGTATTGGTAAGGCCTATAATCCGGATACTATTGGATATGTACATGCTGAAAAAAGCACAACGGGAATTCCTTCGCTAACCCCCAGAACTGGCATAGCGGCAACCTTTCTTAATACAAAAAAAATAAAAGGAGGTCTTTCTTTAGACCTATCGTTTCCCCTGTTTCAAAACATACTTTTTGATTGTGGTTTGCAATTTGCAGTTGCTGATTTTTTGTATGTGAATAGTGGGTGGGAATGTAATTTGCGCCAAACATTACAAGATGTTGCCACATATATGCCGTTTGTTTCTGTCGGTGTTAAAATAGGGTTTGCAAGTAGTGAGAATTCTTATTTTTCAAAAAAAGGTTGGAGTGAAAGCGAAATTGTGCCTTCAATAGCGTATAGACAGTTATGGAATAAAACAAATGTTTATTCAGCGGGAGCAGCTTTTTATCTTGGACTACCTGATACAGAGGCACCAGTGATTGTGCTTTGGGAGGAATAATAAATGAAATTTATGACAAAAAAAATAGTTGGTCTAATGCTAGTGATGCTTATAATAATTTCTGCTGGGTTTGCTCAAAAAGAACGGGTGTATATTTCACCTAATAATGATGGTGTGCAAGATGAACTCATTATTCCTATTAAGATTACTGATGTGCGATACATAAAAGAATGGTCGTTTATTATAGAAGATGATAAAGGAAATATAGTTCGTACGATTGGAAACAAAGAAAAACGACCTGAAAAATTAACCTTCAAATCGTTTTGGACACAGCTTATTTCACCAAAAAAAGGAGTTGTGGTTCCAGAAAGTGTTATGTGGAATGGTTTTTTAGATAGTGGTGAATTAGCACAAGATGGTTTGTATTATTACTATCTTACAGCCTCAGACGATAATGATAATGTTAGTAAAACTACACCCTTAGAAGTGTTTGTTGATAATACACCACCTGAAATTACACTCGTGCAGCCAAAAGAATCTGATAAAATTTTTGGTGCTGGTAATAAACCGACAATTTCTATTTCCCAAAAAGGCTCTAAAGAAGATTTGTGGACTGCAAGTCTTGTCGATGTTTCTGGCTATAAAGTTAAAACATGGACATGGGAAAACACATCGCCAACAAACATTGACTGGGATGGAAAAAACGATCTAGAGGTTGCCGTTCCAGAAGGTGTTTATTCTTATAGTATTGGGGCAATAGATAAAGCAGGTAATAAAAGCAAAGATGCTCGCATAGATAACATTATTTATGACGCTATTCCTCGCTCGCTAAATCTTTTAGTTAACGGTAGTCCTTTTAGTCCCAAGACAGGAGAAGGACGGCAATTATTAAGTATTGTACCAAGCATGTCGTCAAGTTCAGGGCTTTTAGAATGGAATATTGTAGTAAAAAATGCAGATAACAAAGTAGTAAAAAAATGGACCGGTGCAAATGAAGCACCAGAACCTTTTGACTATGATGGGCTAAGCAGTAGTTCAAAAGTACTTGAGGATGGCGATTATCAAATTGATTTTAATGCCTCATATAATAATGGTCAGTCAGCTAGTATTCTGCGTAAATTTACAGTAGATACGACAAAGCCCCGAGCTTCTGTTCGAACAAGCAGTGAGATTTTTAGTCCTGATGGAGATGGAAACCTTGACACACTTACAATTTTTCAAACAGCTTCTAAAGAAAAGGCTTGGACTGGTATAATTT
>DASRMY010000133.1:0-3940 GCA_035647695.1 Treponemataceae bacterium
GTTTTATATGCGTTGCTTAATTCAAAATTTTTGTCTCTTGTACATTATGAAACCCGAACTTCTAATAATTCGATAAACTTATTTTCCAATGGCAAATTATTACCATACAGTGAATTGTTAATGTTATCACGCCAAGAAATAATAATAGATGCTAAAATATTATTACCTTTTTGGTATACAATTCCCGTTATTTCATGGATTGCTCGTTTTATTCTAGCACCAGCAAAAAAACACAAAAAACAGACAACATCTAGATCTCATGAAAAGCAACAAAACACTGACTACAACACAGGTACTAAAAGCTCTAGAAAACAAGAATTAAAAAAAGCAGCACGCTCACTCGAAGAAAAAATGGTTACCCCAGGATCAACTCTTGAACGAGACCTTTCATCCTATGTACATGAGTGGAATAGACTCATTAGCGAAGATGCACAGGAAAATTTAACCGAAGACATAAACTCACTTATCCGTGATTATATGCGTAAAACCATTCGTACATTACAGAGCTCCCATTTTACTAAAGATCGTGTTTCAAATCTAGCAAAAACTCTTGTTAACTCTCCAGCTCTTCATAATATTAGAAATAAAGATGCCCTTGAAATGTACATTAAGCTTTACATAGTTAAACTTATTAAAAATCTATAATACTTATTTTCTTAAAAATACGGAAAAATCGTACTCAACTACAACAAAAAAGGTAGCAACAAAAAAATTGTTGTTATATTTTTAATAAGGAGAGTAAGAATGAACTCTATGAACACAATTATGTTAGAAGGGAACGTAGTACGTGACCCCGAATTTAAAACAACGTCAAAAGGAACTTCTTTATGTACCTTTTCTATTGCAGTTAACAGAACTTATAAAACAAAGAATGGGTTTGAAAAAGAAGTATCTTTTTTTGACATTGAAACGTGGGCAAAATGGGCTGACATATGCAAAGAGCAAATTGTAAAAGGTCGTGGAATACGTGTTGTCGGACGATTAAAACAAAACCGATGGAACGATGACGACGGCAAAGGGCACTCTCGTGTAACAATACTTGCCGAACATGTAGAATTTCGTCCTATATTTAGAAAAACAGAAAAAAAAGAGGAAGATGAAACTGACGATAAACTATTAGAAGCAGTTGAAGAAGCTAATGAAGCCTCAATTGCCGAAGCGGCAAAAGAGGCCGAAGTTGTGTTTTAAATAAAAGCTACATTTTTTTGTTTTTACGTGGCGAGCGTTTTCGTTGTTGAAAACGTTCGTTTCTTTTGGCTGCCGTTGCCTCTTTATAGCGTTCTATTTTTTCTGGATCATAAAAGCCATCTTTCCAATTAAACCTGCTTATATCTGGTAATGGCTGCCCTTTTTTCAGAGATTTTACAAGAGTGCGTATTTCTCCTTTTGTTATACTTGTACGTGACATATCAATAAGAAAATGCGAAAACCCTGCTTTTTCCATATAAACAACTTTATCAAGTAATGAGAACGGCTTTTCGGGCATTACAAAAGAACCATCAGGAGTAGATAATGCACGAAATTCTTCTCCATGTTTATCATGAAAAAATTCAAAATCGTAATTCTTCGGCAACTCAAAACGCATTCTAAATAAGGCTGGATAAGAAAACACTGTAACAAGCACACGGCTTCTGAATTTTTTTTCAAAGGTAGCTTCAAGGTTCCGCCGTGAATTTTCTAATGGGGTAATATATCCATCAATATTTTGATTTTCTAAAAATGAAACAGCCCATCTATTAAATGTATATAAATACGGACCGGCAATAAGATTCATTTTTTTACGTTTACCGCCTTTTTTTTCAGTACCTTTTAATTTTGAAATAATGTTTATATGTGCAAGATTATTTACTACCCAATTGCTATATCCTTGACCAACAAGATATTCTAAATCTTCAATTAGTTTTTTTTCGGTATCTGCAGGACAAAATGGATCAAGTGATATGTATAACTGTCTTTTTGATATGGGTAAATTTTCTTGTTCTTCTATAATTGAAGATCGTGTTGCTGTATTCCATTCTAAAATTATACGTACAGGATGCTCTCCTAAAACAGAATAAATATCACGAACAGAAGAAACTTGAATATAGAGGCCTTTTGGTAGGTATGATAAATTATCCTTACTAATTGGTGTTAAATCAAGAATTGGTAGTCGCCCCGCACCTGGTTGCTGACGATATTTTGATAAATCCTTAGCTAAAACACGGTTATACCGTTTACTCATAGTTTTTGTTTGTAATAGATACACTTCGTCGCCTACACCAAACCCGCTAGGAATCTCTATCCATAAATCTTCGATAGAACCTTTTAACGACTTTACCTTATGACTTGCCCGATTGCTATCATCTTTTTTATGTAGCCGAATAGAATCTCCTATTTCTGGCTCATACGTGCCACCACCTAATTTGGCATACATGTGACCATCTTCTCTAAGACCTACTATTTTACCAAGGTACAAACCAGTACCACCTGCTTGATCAGGGTTCAAAAAATTTTCAGCATCTGAAGAATTATACCAGTATTGTGTTTTTGCACGCGCAAAATCTGTAGAAAGCATTCGGCGCGCTGTTGCTAGTGCACCTTTTTTATCTTCTTGCCAATGGTCTAGAACATAGCGATATGCTGCGGTTACCGTACCAACGTATTCGGCGCTTTTCATGCGTCCTTCAATTTTAAAGGAGTCTACACCAGCTGTAACAAGATCTGGAATTTGGTCTATTAATTGCAAGTCATGGGGAGAAAAGAAATAGCCTTTTTTTAATTTTCCTTGAAACCCTGTTTCATAAAACCGACGACAAGCTTGAGTACACATCCCACGATTTGCACTTTTTCCACCAAGATAACTTGAAAAAAGGCATAAGCCACTTTCACTTACACAAAGTGCACCATGTACAAAAACTTCAAGTTCTGCGGTTGTTTGAGCTTTAATAGCTATAATTTCATCTAAGTCAAGCTCACGAGAAAGCACAACTCTTTTAATACCTTGCCTTGAAAGTTGATTTACCCCAGCTGCGCTTGCCACGTTCATTTGCGTAGATGCATGAATTTGCAAGTTTGGAAAAAACTCTTGAATCATGCGTACTACTCCAAAATCTTGAACAATGAGTCCATCGGGACCGATACGGTTAAGATATTCTAAAAATCGATATAATCGTTCTAGTTCAGATTCTTCAGAAACAGTATTAACAGTTACAAATATTTTTTTCCCGCGCCGATGAACGGCTTCTACTGCTGATTCAAATTGATTCCAGGCAAAGTTTGATGAACGCAAACGTGCGTTAAAACTTTTTAACCCCATATACACTGCATCAGCACCCTCGCCGATTGCAGCGTCTAATGCTTCGACATTTCCTGCCGGTGCTAATAATTCTGCCATAATACCGCAAATATAACAGATTTTTACTTAAAAAGCAAACAAACTACTTTACAGGAAACCGTGGTATATAACGAGCTCTGCTCGTAGGTGTTTCAAAAACATCAATACAGTATAGCTGTGCAGAGGTATTTTTAGTATACGAAAGTTCTTTTTGTACTTCTTCATATATATACTTTGCGATTCGCTCGGCACTAGGATTATTTTCAAACAGAGCAATATCATTAAGATTTGTATGGTCTAATTTTTTACAAACGATGCGCAAAGCTGCTTTTAGCTGAGAAAAATCGAATAGCATACCTCCTTCATCTAGTTTTTCACCTTGAACATGTGCGTATACGTTATAATTATGGCCATGTAAATTCTCACATTTTCCATGATAATCTTGTAAATAATGCGCTGCCGCAAAGTCAGCTTCAACTCGTATTTGATACATATATCGACTCCTAGACTATAATAGGCACAAATAAAAGGACCTACCTTTTAATACTTTTATGTAGTCTATCATTTTTTTTTGTAGATTACCATTGAAATGCCTTGCAATAAAAGATAAAATTACCCTCTATGAAC
>DASRMY010000134.1:0-2601 GCA_035647695.1 Treponemataceae bacterium
GAATATGTCATTAGTAGGTTGTTGGTGTGCGAGGAGATGAACAAAAAAGGCTATACGCAAACTTTTGTTGCGGAAAAATTTAACCTAACGCCTTCCACTATGAGCAACGGCATTAGCCATAGTTTGGCGAGAATTAGAGAAACAAAGTACCCAAAAAAACTTTACGATATAGTTCTAAGATTTGAGGAGGGGGACGAAGCAACAAGGGAGAAAAAGACATTATTGTTGCGATTCTTTTTGTTCTTTCGAGACCGAGGCGAGGATTACCTAGGCCTGACCATGGAGCAATTTATTGATAAGTTTATTGAATTTGAAAATGCGAAAAACCGTGCGAGGGCAAATGAACGCTAACGACCACTTGTAAGAATAGTAGCCGACTTTGAAACACAAACTTATCAAATTACACGAATGTTAAACATAGATAATAGCTTAAATAAACCGCTTAACTCGGCTATTATTTTTACAAATTGTTAGGCTTAGTACGGTAAATTATGAGAACAATTAAATTCAGAGCATTAAAAGACGATATGTCTAATTGCAATTTCGTTTATGGTGAATTGGTTTATGATGCGATAGGTCAACCAAGAATTACACATAAAGATAAAAGTGGCAAAGGACTGACATTTAATACCTGCATAAATAAAACAGAAGGACAATTTATAGGGTTAACCGATAAAAATGGAGTAGAAATATACGAAGGGGATTATTTACTTGATAGATTTCCGATTGATGAAGAAGATTTAAGCAAAGGATATAATGAAAGTTTATTGCCAGTTGTTTGGTGCGAAAAACAATTAATGTGGTGTGTAGATGCTTCGTTTGCAAAAGATGGAAGCTATCTAACTTCATTAGTTGAGTATTTCGGGGAACATTTAGAAGTAAAAGGCAACATACACGAACGGTCGTAGTATTAAGCCTAACGGCTACGTGTATGATTTCGTGCAGGGATACCGTTATGCACTTTCAAACAGCAGTAAAGATGATACGAGAAATGAACTTTAATATTAATCACAATCCCCTGCATGTACACGGGGTTATAAAACGGATTTTTTATGAAAACTTTTGTATTAACAGTTTCGAGGACGTTTCCGAAAACTCATAAACGAGCAGGGCAACAGACTTGGTTTGTCGAAAAAATAAACGAGGCAGGAATGCCCATTTCAGATGAGCCAATAATGGGTAAAAAAATACATACAATAAGGGCAAATTATGAACTTTGGGAAAAACGAGCAAAACAAATAAATGATGGCAAAGCAATACTTTCCATTAGATATTGGAGCGGCAAACCTTACAATTCCAAACAAGTTGAATTTTGCCAACTAACTAAAATAGGTTTGCAAAAACTTGACAACCCTGCGAATTTTGTTTGGGCTGAAATTGATGGGAAGAAATGCAACTGGGAAGATGTTGCTAAAAACGATGGCTTATCATTCGATGATTTCTGCGAGTGGTTTAAGGTCAGACAAAACAGTCCGATGGCAGTAATTCATTTTTCGGAGTGGCGTTATTAAGCTGTTTTATAACGGCTGCGTGTATGAAACGTTGGAGTTACGGAGCAGTAACCTACCGAACTACTACACAGCCAATGCGAGGTAGAAACTTTTAATAACCACAACAGCCCAAATGTTTTATACACGTTGTTATATGCTGGGCGGTAAAATTAGTAGAAACTTAATTAAATGAACGAATGATAGTAAAAGGAAAAAATGGGGAGGGGTTTTTAGACCTTAGAATTTGCGACAATTTAGAATTGATGGCAGAAATTAAAGATAACACGATTGATTTAATTTATTGTGATATACTTTACGGAACAGGTAGAAAGTTTAAAGACTACCAAGATTTGAAACCGATACGTAGTGAAATTGAAACCCACTACATATCACGAATAAAAGAAATGTACCGAATATTGAAACCAACAGGTAGTATTTATTTGCAAATGGATTGGAGAATTTCACATTGGGTTCGTTGTATGATGGATGATATTTTTGGGTATGATAATTTTAAAAATACTATTGTTTGGTGTTACGGAGCAGGTGGTGGACACGGTAAAAAATACTTTCGGAGAACACACGATGATATTCACTTTTATACAAAAACAAATCAACACACATTTAATAAACAATTAAATCAATACGGAAGTAGTTTACAGGATTGGTGGAATATAAAAGGATTACAAGATAAAAGTGGTTTTTTTCAAAACGATGATGAAAGACAAATGTATCAAACTCAAAAACCCAAAGCACTAATTGAACGAATAATAAAAGCAAGCAGCAACGAAGGTGATTTAGTTGCAGACTTTTATTCTGGTAGTTTTACAACTGCCGAAGTATGCAAAGATTTGAAACGGAACTTTATTGGTTGTGATATTAACCCTAATTGCTTTGAAAAAGCAAAAGAGCGTGGGCTTTTTTCTTTTACGGATTTACCCACAAATGTTGATTAAATGCACGGACTTAGCCTTGCATATAACGGCCAAGTATAAAAATTGGCCGCCACGACAAACGCTGAAATTATGCACAGGCTTTTCAGCGGCTTGTTTTTATACATTGTTGTAGCCTGTGCCTTAAACGATAATTTAATTATGAAAACTGGAATTGAATT
>DASRMY010000135.1:0-3066 GCA_035647695.1 Treponemataceae bacterium
GTTAATGTCTCACTCATTGAAATATCTATTAATGCGCTAAACTTATCAACTTTTAAAAGCGGTTGATTTTCACGCATACGGTCAAAGATAACTATCGTATCATTAATTGAATAACCTACTATTGTAAGAATTGCAGCAATCATTGTTGAATTAAATTCTAGCCCTGCCCATACAATAAAAGTAATCATAATTAAAGCATCATGAATAACGGCCAAAACAGCACCTGTTGCTAAATCCCAATGAAATCGTATAGAAGCATATATTAAAATAAGTGCAAGGGCACCCAATACTAAAAAAATTGATTGGGATACAAGATTCGTAGAAAATTGTGAGCCTATAAAATCCGTTTTCATAACAGCATAATTATCAGATCCAAAAGCCTGCGCTAACGCTTTTGATATACCTTGTTGAATTGTACGTGACACTTCTGGATCACTTCCATCATCACTTACACGAATTTGAAAGGTGTTATCTTCTGAATTACCTGTTTGCTTTACAGCAGCATCAAGTTTTTCAGCAAGAGCTGCCCTAACTTCTTGAATACTAATATTTTTTGTTCCCTTGCCAGTATAATGCAGATAGTATGGAATATTTGAAAGTACGGTTGAAGCTTCTGTATTACCAAAAAACCCAATTGTCTTTGTAGTAAGAGGAACTTTTGCAATAGCGGTAACTCCGTCTACAGAATTAATACCTTCAACAAGTTTTCCAACATTGTCATACGAAATGTACGGGTAATTAAATGTTTCATTTTCAGCACCAATACCAGAAATTACTAACGCTAATCTAGCCTTTTGTAATTGTATTGAAACGGTAGCGGGTCCTTCATAGGTAAGCTCTACTGCAGAAGGAGCAATTGCTACTTCTGCTACAAGTCCAGCCTGAAAGTCAATACCAAGATTGAACCCTTTTGTTACAAGACCAAACACCCCAAAAAGAATTATAAAAAAACTTAGTATCGCGAATGGTAGAAATAATTTACTAAAATGGATAACCTTTTTCATTATTGTTTAAGCCCCCCGCCAATACTTAGCGTTTCACGTTTAACATGCTCTGTTCCGTAGTCAAACATAAGACGTGAAACAAATAAAGCTGTAAACACAGATGATACAACTCCAATTGAAAGTGTCACTGCAAAACCTTGAATGGCACCTGTACCAAGTTGTGAAAGAAAAATAGCAGCTATAAAAGTTGTAATATTAGAGTCCATTACGGCCCAAAAAGCACGGTCAAAACCAGCACTAACTGCTGCGCCTCTGCTCTTACCCAATCGTCTTTCATCTCGAATGCGTTCAAAAATTACAATATTCGCATCAACTGCCATACCTATTGTTAGAATCATACCAGCCATACTAGAAAGCGTTAATGTTAAACTTAATGCTGATTGAATACTAAAAATTAAATATAAGTTAAGTATTTGAGCTACTACTGCATTTACTCCAGCACCTCTATACCATAACAACATGAAAACCATAACAAGAAGTAGACCAATAGCTATAGCTCGAACACCTTCATTTATTGCCTTCTCACCAAGCGACGCGCCAATGATTTGCTGACTTTCTACAGAAAGTGGCACAGAAAGCCATGCTGTTTGAAGAACTTTTTGTAAATTTTGTGCTTCTTTTAAACCAAAACCAGAAATAGCAACTTGCCCACCTGGAATTGCATCCCGAATACGTGCGTATGATTTTATTTTTGTATCAGATACTATAGCCAAGGACCTGCCTACATTTTGAGCAGTAAAATCAGCAAATATTGCTGCCCCTTGACTATCTAAAGTAAGATTTACTTGTGGTTCAGCTGTAATATTGTCTGTTCCAACTCTGGCCGACTTAACATGTTCTCCATCTAGAACTACTTTTTCTTTTACTACAAGATAGCTAATTCGCTCATCTAAACCATATTCATCTTTTTGATACAATCCTAAAACTATACAGTCATTAGGAATAACTGTAGGATCAAGCAAATCACCTTGTGCTGTAAAGGTTGTTGAAGGATTAGCCCCATAATATTCATTAAAAGCAGCTGTTGCTTCATCATCTACTAATCGAAAAGTTAAAACTGAAGCTCCCATAATAATAGAGTTAATGCTTTCGGTTTCAGCAGCACCAGGAAGCTCAATATAAATACGATCTTCACCTTGTTGCCTAATTGTTGGCGATGTAAGACCAAATTTGTCAATACGGCTTGTTAGATTTTCTATAGCTTGAATCATAACATCTTTTTTAAATTCTTCTCTGTTATCAACTGCTACAGAACCTTCTTGCTGTGCAATTGCAGTTTCCAAATCAGCCTTTACAGTAACACTCATACCACCTGAAAGATCGAGTCCTAATTTGACTGCTCGATTATAAACATCTTTTGCATCAAGAATTTCATTTCGATACTTGTTTTCTATAATCCTTAATACCTCAGATTCACTAGAAAATGCTGCAAGTGCATCACGTATTGTTATCGGTGATACAACCTTCTGTTTTGCAACCTTATAAATATCCTTAGCCTCTTTTGCCAAATATTTATATCCTTCAGGAAGAAGGGTTACTTTGTCAGCCTTATAAGCTGCCTTCAACGAGTTCAAGTCATCTGCGGCCTGAACTTGTGAATAGTCTTTGATCTTATCGAGGGATCCCAATGCTAACGCTTGCACCTCTTTGGGAGTATGTGCATACCACTTAATAGTAGGCCACAAAAATGCAAAGCAAACAGCAAGAATCACCAAAACAAGAACGAATCTACTTCGTTTGCTCATTGGTTACTCCAAGTTTTTCTTTTATTTGTCTTTAGATGTTTTTTCTTCTTTAGTTTCATCAACAACGTCTTTAGGTGTTTCTTCAAGCTTTGTTTTTTTGCTTGCCTTAGTTGCTTTTTCATTGTTTATCACTGCTGAAACTGCAGCACGATTAAATTCTAGTTTACAGTTATCATCAACTTTTACAATAATTGTTTGCTCTTTTGTTGAAGATACAACTCCCCGAATACCGCCAATAGTTACAACTTTGTCACCTTTTTTGAGAGCAGCAATCATTTTTTCTGTTTCTTTTTGTTTTTTATTCTGCGGTCGTATAA
>DASRMY010000136.1:0-2573 GCA_035647695.1 Treponemataceae bacterium
ACCAAGAACGGCATAGGCTAAGCCTGCAGTTACTTGTATGCGGCGTGTTGTGTCCTCATCAAGTGGGGCTGGAATAAGAAGAGCTGCACCATTCGGGTCATTATATTTTGCATCGTAACTGTAAAATTCATGAGTTGGGGCTATTTCGCCAAGAGAATAGGCAGTTATTTCAGTTTTTTTACTCGATGCAGATATGATACCAGTTACCGCACATTCAATTTCGCGGGCATTAATACATTTTTCTATTATAAGTTTTTCATCCCATTTAAAAGCCTCTTCTACAGCTGAGCGTAATTGTTTACGATTTTCTGCCTTATTAGCTCCAACTGAACTACCAGCACAGGAGGGTTTTACAAACATAGGATACCCAAAATATTCTTCTGCAGAATCCGCATAAGTGTCAAATTCATCATTTTCCTTTTGGGAAGGTTTATACATACTTATATAAGGGACAACAGAAATGCCATTTTCTTCCCAAATTTCCTTCGTTTTTTCTTTATCCATAGTCAGCGCGCTTGCCATAGTACCACACCCACAATAGGGAATGTTTGCCATTTCTAACAAGCCTTGTACATGGCCATCTTCGCCAAAGGTACCGTGTAATACAGGAAGTACAATATCAATTTCTAAGGGAATTTGATTACACAGCAAGCCTGATTTTTTACCACCACCAGGAAGAATTGTAACCAAGTTTGCATCTGTTTTTTCAATATGTAAAAGCTCCTTAACATTTTTTTTAAGGTCTTCGATTTGGCTGCTTTTTTGCATATACCAAAAGCCCTGTTTGGTAATTCCAATTAAAACAATATGATGTTTTTTTGTATCTATGTTTAAAACAATAGAGCTTGCTGATTGAAGCGAAATTTCATGTTCGCTGCTTTTTCCACCATATAGTATTGCTATTTTCATTTAGTATACCCCAATTCTTTTAGTGCACTTTTCGCCTGGCTTATTTCGTCATAAGGCATTGTAAAATCTTTATACATTATAGAGTTTTCATGTGCTTTTCCTAGTAATAAAACAATGTCATTGTTTTTTGCTATTTCGAATGCTTTTTTTATTGCACCTTGTCTACTTGGAATAAGAAAAAGCGTTTTGTCTCTTTTTATAGGCGTACTTTGTCTAA
This sequence comes from Treponemataceae bacterium, assembly GCA_035647695.1. Taxonomy (GTDB): domain Bacteria; phylum Spirochaetota; class Spirochaetia; order Treponematales; family Treponemataceae; genus CETP13. The sequence goes on from DASRMY010000136.1 coordinate 1,127, forward strand.
TTGTGTTTTTTCGTGCATTAGAAGCTTCGCTGCTTTCACAACCAGCTGCAATATCTTCAAGTATAGCCATTGGTTTTTCATTACGAGGGTCTTCGTCTGTTAAAAAAACAATATCACAAAATTCTGCTGCAATTTTTCCTTGTTCGGGTCGTTTTTTTACATCGCGCTCTCCGCCAGAACCAAAAAGGCACATGAGTTTGCCTTTGTTTTTTAATTGTTTACGTAGTGGTGGAAAAATAGTTCTAAAACTAGAGGGTGTATGTGCATAATCTACAAGAACCTGAAAACTTTGACCTTGATCTATACGACTCATACGTCCTTTTACTGGTATAAGTTCTGGTGTTTTTGCTATAACCTCAGCTGTGTTAATGCCAAGTATGCCAGAAACAAGTAGTATAGAAGCCATGGTGTTATACACATTAAATGCTCCAGAAAGATTAAGGTGTAGGGTTTGTACAATAGGCAAATCGTTTTGATTTGTACCAATTGCAGATGGGCCAGAAAAAGTAAAATAAATGCCATTTTTTTCGCTTAAAATATTTGAACCTTCCCAACTGCTTTGTATATTTGCTTTTTCAAATGTTGTGGCTGCTTGTTCTGATAAACCAGTAGAACTAGCTCCAGCCTCACCATTTGTTGTAAACCCATATACTGGGTATTTTGTGCTTTCTGCAAAGTATTTGGCGGAGGCATCCTCCAGATTCACCACTCCAAATGCAGGTACTGTGCATTTGCTGTCATCAGTGGTATTGGGTGTTTTTTTTGAATGTGAAAAAACATCTAAAGCTCTAAAAAGATTTGCTTTATCGTATTTGTATTGTTCATGCGTGCCATGAAATTCTAAATGTTCATGAGTAACATTCATCATTGCAACAGCATCAAAAGCGACATTACCAAGTCTATTGGTTTTTTTTGATAAACCATGGCTAGATGCTTCTATAACCGCATATTCACAACCATTATCTAACATTTGGCGCAATTGGGCTTGCACTATCGGTGCTTCTGGGGTGGTCAAATGTTCGGGGTTATTAATAGCCTCTTCACCAAATGAGTGATGGACAGTTGAAAAAAAACCAGATTTTTTACCCATTAGTTGTAATAATTGCCACACAAAATACACAGTAGTACTTTTACCTTCAGTACCAGTTATACCAATTATTTTTAGTTGCTCAGAGGGATTATCATAAAAACGGGCGGCAATGGGAGCCATAATAAAACGTGTGTTTGGAACTTTTAAAAGAGGAGTTTTATTATTTATAGCAATTGTATACGCGCCTTTTGGTAATTCATCTTGATATATGACAGCAGAAGCACCGGCGTTAACGGCATTTTCTATAAAGGTATTTCCATGGACATGTGTTCCCGGCAATGCAAAAAAAAGAGATCCGGGCGTGACTTTACGTGAATCAAATTCAAGAGATTTTATAAGAGGATTAATGGTTTCATC
>DASRMY010000137.1:0-9934 GCA_035647695.1 Treponemataceae bacterium
TTATTTTACTTTATTTTTATTTTCTTAAGTTTCCAAATATCTCGCACATAGTCTTCTATTGTGCGGTCAGATGAAAACTTGCCTGCGTTTGCAATATTCATAAGCATTTTTTTTGCCCAACCTTTTTTATCAATATAGGCTGCAGCTGCTCCCTCATGTGCACGACAGTAGTCATCAAAATCTGCTAATACGTAATATACATCAGCTCGGTTTCCTTCTACACCATATATTAAAGAATCGTACAATTCTCTAAACAACTGGTGAGTTGGGTCATAGGTTCCATCTACAAGCTGGTTTACAACTTTGGCCAATGCAGGATTTCTATCTAAATACACTTGTGGGTTGTAAGAATGTGCATTTTCTATTTCTAGTATTTCAGTATCTGTAAGACCAAATATAAATGCATTTTCTTTACCTGCTTCTTCTACTATTTCAATATTAGCTCCATCAAGTGTACCTATGGTAGGTGCTCCATTAAGCATAAACTTCATGTTTCCTGTTCCAGAAGCTTCGAGACCAGCAGTAGAAATTTGTTCTGATAAATCAGCTGCAGGGAATAGTTTTTCAGCGACAGATACACGATAGTTTTCTACAAACACAACTTGCAGTTTTCCACGCACGCGACGATCATTATTAACTCGGTCTGCTACAGTATTAATTAACTTAATAATCATTTTTGCTCGCCGATATCCAGACGCTGCTTTTGCTCCAAAAATATAAACGCGCGCTGGTGGGTTATAATCAGGATCTTCTACAATTTTATTATACTGATACATAACATGTAAAATATTTAAAAACTGCCTTTTATACTCATGCAAACGCTTAATTTGAATATCAAAAATTGCCTCAGTATCTAAACTTACACCTTGAGTCTCTTTTAAGAATTCTGCTAATTCTTTTTTGTTTTCTTGTTTTATCTCAAGTAGCTTTGTTAATACTTTATCATCATTTATATACTTTTCAAGCTTTTTTAACTCTGATAACTCTTGTGCCCATCCATCACCAATTTTTTCTGTTATAAATTTGGCAAGTCGAGGATTAGAACTTAATAGCCAGCGTCGCTGCGTAACACCGTTTGTTTTATTGTTAAACTTTTTAGGATAATACTCAGCCCAATCTTTTAATTCTTGCGTTTTAAGCAACTCTGAATGCAATGCTGCTACACCGTTTACGCTAAAGCATGCATGAATTGCAAGCCAAGCCATGTATATTTTTTCGTTTTGTATAATCGACATGCGGTTTTGCATAGCATAATCGCTTGGATAAGCTTTTTTTAATTCAATTGCAAAACGACGATTAATTTCTTCAACTATTTGATAAACACGAGGAAGTAACTCTTGGAATACTTTAATTGGCCATTTTTCTAATGCTTCAGCCAAAATTGTATGGTTTGTATATGCAAACGTTTTAGTAACAATATCCCATGCCTCTTCCCAACCTACAGAATGTTCATCCATGAGCAATCGCATTAATTCTGGGATAGCTACTACCGGATGAGTATCATTTAACTGTATAACATTATATTTTGGAAAATCTGTAAAATCTCTACCATGGGTAACAACATATTTGTTTACCAAGTCTTGCAAAGATGCAGAACTAAAGAAATACTGTTGCTTTAATCGCAGGGTTTTTCCAGATGGACCAGAATCATTTGGATATAAAACTCTACTTACATTTTCTGCCCTATTTTGATTTTCTACTGCTCGATTATAATGCATATCATTAAAAAGTTGTAAGTCAAAACCATTAGGTGACGATGCTTCCCATAAACGAAGGGTGTTTACTGTTTTAGTATTATACCCAACAATAGGCATATCGTATGGCGTTGCAATTACTACTTCTGGGTTTTCAATAAAGAATTGTTTAACCCCATTTTCATCTTTTCTAACGCCAACGGTTCCACCGAACTTCACCTCAACAGCTAAATCAGCGCGTTTAATTTCCCAAGGATCACGATGAAAAAGCCAGTTATCTGGATACTCTACTTGATATCCATTTTCTATGCGTTGTTCAAACATACCATATTCATAACGAATCCCATAGCCTGTTCCTGCATAATTAAGTGTTGCAAGGGAGTCCAAAAAACAAGCAGCAAGGCGGCCTAAGCCCCCGTTTCCAAGCGCAGCATCTGCTTCTTGATCTTCTATAGCCGTGTAGCTAATACCCATGTCTTTTAAAATAGCTTTGACATCGTCTTTAATATCAATGTTAATAAGATTGTTGCTCATCGCTCTTCCCATAAGGAATTCTGCTGAAAGGTATGAAAGTTCTCGAACAGATTTTTTTTCATGTTCACGGCGAGTAGCCATCCAGTTATCAATAATAATATCCATTGCTGAAGCAGAAACAGCATCGTAAAGATCATGTTTTGTAGCCTGGGAAATATCTTTACCATATTGCCTTTTGAGCCGAGCAGCTAACGTTGCTTTAAATGCCTGTGAATCAAGTTTCATAGTTTCTCCTATAAAAAGTCAAACAAACACGTCGACTTTTGTTTTCAATTTAATCAATTTATTAACCAACTTTGGATTATATCTTATATTTTGACTTTGGACAATAGAACCCCAGAAGAGCGCGCTGGCAAAAAATAGGTTGTTTGTGGCTGAACCATTTTTTCTTCTCCAGCTAGCAAAAAATCATGCGGACAAGGAAGGGATGTATCAACAACTCTAAACCATTTTTTGCCCTTTAATGGCTTAGGAAGTGTCACCCTTATGTCGTGTTGAGAGGTATTAAACATTAAATAAAAATCATTGTCGTCCATATCATTCAGTTTTTCTGCATGAATACCATTAATATAGCATGCCAAAAATTGATTAAGATTTTGCCAATCAGGGATCCTACCATTTTGATCAAACCATGCAATATCAGGTAAGCTATTATAGAACAAATCTTGCCCACAAAAAAACTCTGGCCGACGAAAAGCAGGATGACGTAACCTAAACGATATTGCTTTTTGTGTAAATCTAAAAATATCTGAGTAGGTATCTCGGTTTTTCCAGTTTATCCAACTCGTTTTATTATCTTGACAATATGCGTTATTATTGCCTCCCTGACTTCTGCGAAATTCATCACCAGCTAAAATCATGGGCGTACCCTGAGAAACTGTCATGAACAAAAGCATGTTTTTTATTTGGCGACTGCGAACTTCTTCAATTTCGGTAATCGACGTTTTACCTTCATAACCATAATTATAGCTATGATTATTGTTTGTCCCGTCTCTATTATCCTCGCCATTTTCTTCGTTTCGTTTTGTATTATATGAGACAAGATCATTGAGGGTAAACCCATCATGACTCGTTATAAAATTAACAGAATGAAATGGCTTGCGCCCATCTCGCAAATAAAGATCTGAAGAACCTGTCAGACGAGTAGCTGCTGCAGCTGAAAGAAAACCATCTCCTCTAAAAAATCGGCGAACATCATCTCTATAGCGATCATTCCATTCTGCCCATCTTCCTCCAGGAAACCAGCCAACTTGATAAGCACCGCCAGCATCCCAAGCTTCTGCAATTATTTTTGTATTTGCAAGCACGGGATCTTCGGCTATTCGCTCAAGCATTGGGGGATTTTCCATCAAATTACCATTTCTATCTCTACCAAGTATCGAACCAAGGTCAAACCTAAAACCATCAACATGCATTTCTGTTACCCAGTAACGCAAGCTATCGATAATAAGGGTTCTTACGACAGGATGATTACAATTAAGTGTATTACCACAACCTGAATAGTTTTTGTATTTTCCTTTATCATGGTCTTCAAGTATATAGTATACAGAGTTTTCAAGACCTCGAAGGTTTATTGTTACGCCTTTTTCATTACCTTCTGCTGTGTGGTTAAAAACAATGTCTAAAATAACTTCTAAATTGTTTTTATGTAATTCACGCACCATTTCCTTAAATTCTCTAACAGCACCACCTGGACTCTTATCGGTTGCATAGCTTGCTTTTGGAGCAAAAAAACCTATAGTACTATACCCCCAAAAGTTTTTTAAAGGCTTGCCATTTTTAGGATTTATATTTGAATTTTCAAGCTCATCAAACTCCTGTACTGGAAGCAACTCAATACTTGTTACGCCTAATTCTTTTAAGTAGGGTATTTTTTCTATTAGACCTTTATAGGTTCCAGGATGTTTTACCCCTGATGTTTTGCTTTTGGTAAATCCTTTTAAATGAGCCTCATACAACACACTTTGCCGCAGAGGAAAATTCAATGGTTGATCCCCCTGCCAATCAAAATCACTATCATCTATTACCACACACTTAGGATACTCTGAAGCATCTTGCAATTTAGAAAGCAATACGTCCATTTTATCTGCTGGAGGTACATGATCGGTATCAATGTTTTTAAATATTGAATCATTAGTAAGTTCTTTTGCATATGGGTCTAAAAGATATGTGTTTTTATTAAACCTATGGCCTTTAACTAAATCAAAGGGACCATCAACTCTATATAAATACAAAGTTCCAGGTTTAAGAGACTGTACAAAAACATGCCACACACTACCTGTCTTGTTTTTTTTAACATCAAATTCGTATGAAACAGCCGGTTGATCATCTGTCTCATTAGCGAAAACATCTAATATTACACTTGTTGCATTTCTAGAAAAAAGACTAAAATTAACCCCGTTTTCATGTACGTGTGCACCAAAAGGCATTGGTTTGCCTGTTTCGAACAATAAATTTTCCATGTTTTCGAATATTAGCATGAAACAAAAGTGATATCAATAAAAACACTACCAAAACCATGTTTTTTTTTAACAAAGACTATATACTTGTAGTTGAATAAAGAACATGAACAAAACAAAAGCAAAAATGCACAAAACAAGGCGGCCATAGTTGCTATTATAGGACGGCCCTCTGCAGGTAAATCAACCTTTTTAAATACAGCAAGCAATGAAAAAATTTCTATTGTATCAGCCGTTCCACAAACAACACGCAATGCTGTAAAAGGTATTGTACACTCATCTTTTGGGCAATTAGTTTTTGTTGACACCCCTGGATATCATGAATCTAACAAAAAGTTTAATATAAGACTTAAAGCAATTACAAAAGAACAACTCGATGCTGCTGATGCTGTCTTATATATTATAGATTCAACTCGAAAACCAGGTGGAGAAGAAGACTTGACTGCCAATTTGGTGTGCAACTATACAAACAAAACTATTATTGCATTAAACAAAACAGATTTACCAGCAAGCAACACTGCCGTAAGTCGAGTTTTTCTTTCAAAAAAGCTTCCAACACTTAGTGCAAATAACATTTTTGAAATTTCAGCCAAGGAAGATGAAGGAATAAAAGAAGTTTTAAAAGCACTATACAAACTAGCACCTATTGGCGAAAATCTATATCCAGAAAATTACTATACAGATCAAGAAGTTGATTTTCGCATTGCAGAAGTTATTCGAGAACAAGCTATAAATAGATTGCAAGAAGAAATACCTCACTCAATTTATATTGATATATCTGATATGGAATGGCGCAGAAACGGAAAAACACTTTGGGTACGAGCGTTCCTTGTGGTAGAACGTGAAAGTCAAAAAGGCATTGTTATTGGTAAAGGCGCAAGCATGATAAAAACTATACGTGTTGAATCAATAAAAGCTTGCAGAAAACTATTTGACTACCGAGTTGATATTGACCTTCAAGTCAAGGTCAATAAAAACTGGCGTAAAAAAGATTATATTTTGGATACGGTATTAAGATAACTTATTTTTCTGCTTTTTCTCTTTCGGCTTCAATTAATGTTTTTCTTCCAATTATAAGAATAAGAAAGCCAGTTAAAAACAAAAAGACTAGGGCAAAAATACCAAAAGATGAGCGACCGAAAATTCCTACAAGTAAAGCATATAAAGCTGGCCCAACTACTGCTGCAAATTTTCCAAAAATATCAAAAAACCCAAAGTATTCACCAGAGCTTTCAGGTGGAATAAGTTTTGCATAATACGAGCGAGATATAGCTTGAATACCTCCCTGGCTTGTTCCAACAAGAACAGCTAAAACCCAAAACAAAGAGGTTGCTTCTTGTATAGATAAGAAATTTTCTTCCAAACCAAAGCCCATTACAAAGCCAACAACACAAACCACAAGGTAAATACAAACCCCTACAGTGATCATAGTTATTGAACCAACTTTTCGTGATAATCTTCCAAAAAGAATTGCACACGGAAACGCAACAATCTGCGTTACCAGTAAAGCTAAAATCATGCTTGTACTGTTTAAGTTTAATTCAGCACCATAAGAAGTAGACATGCTTATGGTTGTACCAACACCGTCTATATAAAAAAAGTACGCAAGTATAAATATCATCATTGCTTTATTTGTAAAAATAGATTTTGCTGTGCGGATAATACGAACAAAAGCGTTTTTTATTAAATCTTTTTTTGGTTTATCTATCCCATGCTTTTGCTTTACATTCCGTAAAAAAGGAATAGAAAAAAGAGCCCACCAGATGGCCATAATTACAACTGAAATTTTAACCGCCATAACACCATCTATTCCTATGTTTTGACCAAACATAATAAGGGCAATGGACATTAAAAAGGGAACAGTACTTCCTCCTATATAGCCAAGTCCAAAAGCCCAGCTAGAAACCGTATCCATACGCTCGATAGTGGTAGCATCGGTTAAAAATGAATCATAGGTGAGATTTCCACCTGTAAAACCAATGCGCGACAAAATATAGCCTATGAGCATTAACTCCCAATAGGGAGAAAAAACAGCAGCTAATGAAAAAGTTATGCCAAAAACTAAAAAAATAGAAAAAATACGTTTTTTATATCCATGAATATCCGCTATTGCTCCAATCATAGGCGCTAAAATTGCAATAATTGCAGTTGCAATAGACGTGCCTATACCCCACCAAAAATCTCCGCGGCCTGTTGCCTCAGAACAAATTCCCGTAAAGAAAATAGGAAAAATTGCAGCCATCATTATTGTTGCATAGGCTGAGTTTGCAACATCATAGGTAATCCAGCTTTTTTCAGTTTTGTCAAATTTCATTTGGTCTCCTTTTGCTTTTCACACATGTATTATTGCATATCTAGATCTAAAATTTCCGCCACCAATTTTGTAATATCAGTAACAGTAGAGCATTGTGTACCTATATGTTTTTTATCTTTATTAATTGCACAAAAAGTGTCGTACTTTGGTCGTTTTTCAAATCCCTTTTTGCACCTTGAATCCACATTTACCATTGTAGTATAACCATGTGTTGCTTTTTTACAGTTAGTTTCATCAAAATACCAGCCTTCTTTAGCAGCTAGACCAAAACGAGCTCCATCGCAAAAATTGCAATGAGCAAAACCAGACTCAACTAATTCCTCTTGTGTTAAAAGTCGCTCAACCCCATCGAGCAATAAAATCTCAGCTTTTAAATCTTTCACCTCTGAATATGTAAGCCCCTTCCTTTTTTTGCCTACTAAGGGAGCATTAAAGAAAAATGCACTGCCACCTGAATATTGAAAAAAGCAACGCCAATTTAAAATATGGCTTGCCTCATTTCCAAAAGGTGTTTTTGCAAGAGGTTCAAACTCAAGAAAGCCTTTTTTTTTGAGCACGGCATTTGGATGAATATTGGTATGAACATTAAGTTGCGCATGATCAGAAAAGATAATAAAACATGTGCTATCGGCTGGCATCCCATGTTTTACATTTGTTTTTTCACATGCTGCTACTAACTCGCCTAAAATTTCATCAAGAAATTCAATTGCCTTTACAGCTTTTTCACTCATTCGACCATAGGCGTGACAGAGGGAATCATAAGAGGTTAAATGAAGCAACATAAAATCAGGATTTTTTTCATTTATTATATCAACAGCAGAATGCATTGCAAACGTATCAAGTTGCGGTTGTCTAATACCATTTAATAGTGTGCGATGCCGTAAGAATTCTTTTATTTGAATGCAAACTGAACCGCTTTTTAAATTAGCTTTAATTTGACTTTGTCCGTGTGGAACAACTATTTCAGGAATATTCCATTTTATAGATGGGGCAAAGCCAGTAACTGGCCAAAGCACATTCGCTACTTTCAAGCCTTTTTCTGCCGCAGCCTGCCAAAGGGTTTTATGTTTTAAAATACGGCTATCATAATTCCAATAGGTAGATTTTTCTGGATCTAGCAGGGTATTTGAGCAAAGGCCATGAACAGCAGGCACCACACCTGTTGCAACGGAACAATGAACAGGATAGGTGTTTGATACAAAAACAGTTTTCATACGATCAAACAGAGTACCTTTGTTTATAATTTTTTTAAAATTGGGTTGTTTTGACAAAATTGAAAGTTCTTCACTACCAACTGCATCAAAACTAATTAATAATAATTTTGGCATACCATACCAGTATAACCGCAAATTCCTGTTTTTTGTACAAATACATAGACAATTTAAAGTTCTTTTACGCTACCATCACTATATGCGATAAATACAACAGGTTCTCGTTTAGTAAAAAACCCGTTTTCGACAACGCCTATTATATTATTAACAGCATCTTCCATTTTAGCAGCGTCTACGGGCAAATCCCACGTACAGTCTATAATTTGGTTTCCATTATCAGTGATAACAGGACCGCATTTTCGTATACCTTCGCGCAACACACAATGTGCACCTATTTTTTCAAGTTTTTGTATGGTCGAACGCCGTGCATCAGCAATAATTTCTACAGGTAGAGCAAACTTAGTTCCAAGAGTGTGTACTAATTTACTTTGATCCGCAATAATAACAAAAGTATTAGCGTTATATGCTACAATTTTTTCTTTTACATGTGCAGCTCCACCACCCTTTATAAGGTGCTTTTGAGGTGAAATTTCATCTGCCCCATCTATAGCTAAATCCAGTTGACCATCTATACTCTTACTATTAAGAGTATAGACAGAGATCCCTAACTCTTCACATGCAATAGTTGTTTGAAAACTAGTTGGAACTGCTTTTATATCTTTTAAGGTTCCCTCATCAATACGCTCTGCCAAACGCTTAACCGCAGACATTGCAGTAGAACCTGTTCCTAGGCCAATTTTCATACCCGAAAAAATCATTCGTTTTTCTATTAATGTATCTATAACTCTTTTACCAACTAGGTCTTTTTGCTCTTTTTGCTCTTTTTGCGACAAGCTATTCATAATCTTCTCCCGTAAACAACTTAAATTGCTCATATGCTTGATATTGTAACATAGTGTATCCATTTTTTATTTTACAGCCAGCTTTTTCTGCACGTTGTAAAAGAGGCGTTTTTTTAGGCTCGTACACAATGTCATACACACATTCGTGTCCTCTAAAATCATAAAACCCTAATGGATCTTCTTTTTCATGAGAAGCTGATTTGTTTTTCATCCCTATTGATGTTGCTTGTATAATAATATCTGAATAAGATTCTAATAAATCAAGAGATTCTAATCCTAAAAAAGCATATTTAAAACCATAGTTTTCTGCTATTTCCCGCGCCCTTGAAACAGTTCGGTTAAAAATGCAACAATGCCCTTTAAGCTCTTTTACCACATTTGCCGCTGCCTTGGCTGCGCCCCCTGCTCCAATAATCGCAACTCTTTTACGCCTAAAGCTTTTAAATCCTGTAAAAGCTATAAGTGCTTTTTTGAGTCCTATCGCATCTGTGTTATGACCCTGCCAACCACTATCACCATGTATAATAGTATTACAAGCTCCTATTGCTCCTGTTTTTTCAGAAATTTGTTTTAATTCTTGTAAAATAGATTCTTTATGAGGGAACGTCACTGACAGGCCCCTGACGCCTACCTTATTTGCAAAATCTATAGCTTCATCTGGAGAGTCTGACCGGATAGGAATATATACTGCGTTCATAGCATGAGCACGAAAGCCGGCATTATGGATAGAAGGACTTGATGTTGTTTCAAGAGGAGAACCTGTAATTCCAAACAACTTTGTGTTTTTATTAATATTTTTAAAATTATACACTTCTTGAAG
>DASRMY010000138.1:0-2810 GCA_035647695.1 Treponemataceae bacterium
ATGTATATCAGTTCCTAGCCTTTTAGCTGTTATAGGTGTATATGCTGCAGATAGTTTTGTATATGCCCACTCACTAAAAACTCTCCGTGACCTTCGAGCATCTTCTGCTAATTTTAAAGCTTTACCTAATTCTCCCCCATCATAGGCTATTTTTGCTGTTTCTAAATATCTCCATGATTCTTCTCCTGCCTTTATAGGTTCGGTAGCAAAAAGTTGTGTGAAACTTAAAAGCAAAAAAGCAAAAAAAAGTATCGATAAAGCGGGTTTTAAAATAGCAATAAAAACTTTTAAAAGTTTTTTTGCAGGCTGCAATTTTTGTTTTTTTGTTTGAGATTTATATCTTGTAAAATAATTTATAGATTTGTTATAATAACTCACAATGATTCAAGTTCCTCTCTAAACAACTCATCGGCTGTTTTAGAGAGAATCTTTAAATCATCATTGCGTATACGATGAACAATTTCACCCTTTTTAAATAATAACACAGAATTAGCTGCGCCACATATACCAAGGTCGGCATGTTTGCCTTCTCCTGGGCCATTAACAATACACCCCATAACAGCTATCGTTATATCTTTATTAAGAGATAATAATTCATTTTGCCAGCGATTGACAAACCCATGAACATCAAAGCCATTACGTCCGCATCGAGGGCAAGAAATTATTTTTACTCCTCCAGCTCGCAATCCACACTCGCCTAATAATGCTTTTGCAGCAATAATTTCATTAATTGGATCACTAGAAAGACTTATACGAATAGTCGAACCTATGTTTTGTTTTAATAAATGACTAAGAGCAAGAGTGCTTTTTACAATTCCTCCAATTAGAGGACCCGCTTCTGTAACACCTATATGTAATGGAATATCTGATAATTTGGCAAACGTTTCATTTGCTTCTATTGTTTCTTGAACACTCGACGATTTCATTGAAACAACTATTTGATCAAAACCTAGTTCTTCAAACATGGCAACTTCTTTTAATGCCGTTTGAACTATGGCCTGAACACGTGTAATTTTTCCCTTTTTTATGTGAGCGTACAGGTCTTTGGGTAAACTGCCAGAGTTAACCCCTATGCGAATAGCAGCACCTTTTTGACGACATTTATTAACAACTTTTTCTATATTTTCTCTGGAACCAATATTACCAGGATTAATACGTATTTTAGCAACTGGCCCATCAAGACAAGCCAGTGCTAGTTTGTAGTCAAAATGTATATCTGCTACTACAGGCATAGTAGTGTGTTCTGCAATAATACATAAGGCTTTAGCACTATCCTTATCGGGTACAGCAAAACGCAATATATCGCAGCCAAGCGCTTTTAGTTGATTAATTTGTCTAAGCATATCTAGCAACGCCTCTTTAGAGTCCAAAACAGAAAGAATACTTTCTTTCCACATAGTTTGAATTGAAACTAAAGAATCGCTGCCAAAACTTATACGTTCAACTGTTTGTCCGTCTTTAATAGACTGACCACCAATTGTAAGTAATTTTTTTTTAGAAAATGACATTAACACACAATCATTGAAAAAACCATAGCAAATAAAGCAACTGTTTCACAAAGACCAACAACCATAATATAGTTTGCAAATCCTTTTCCTGTTTCACCAAGTGCATCAGAACCTGCCGCACCAGCTTTTCCCTGGTAAATTGCAGATGTTGCCATGGCAAAGCCACTAAATATTCCTAAAGCAAGAAGAAACAAACCATCTTGTGCTGAAGTAATCATAGAGCGCATAAGCAAAAATGCATAAATCGTCTGTGTAAGAGGAGCTCCTGCAAAGACCGTTAAGATAAAAGGAGCAGGTTTGTTGTCCATATAACAACGCTTCCAGGCACCAATAGCTGCCTGACCTGCAGTACCAATACCAATTGCAGAACCAATAGCTGCAATACCAAAAACAAATGCTGCACCGAACATACCAATCATAATAATCTCCTATATAAATTCAGCTTAGTCTTCGCTGAAAGGCTCATAATTAAAACCAGACCAGGACATGCCTAAGTGGCTGGTAAACTCAAGAGTATTTAGTCTAACACCATGAACAATAACTGACAATAAGTTTAGTATCATGTTCAATCCGTGACCAACAAACAAAATAATAATTCCTAAAAATATAATAAGTCCGCCAAACATTGGACCGGCCATAGCATTAACTGTAGCCGAAATTGCAGCTCCCGCAAGTGCAACTGCCCATAGTCGAATATACGAAACAATATCAGAAAACACGTTTACCACACCTAATAAGACAGAAACAATATTAATGCTACTATCAATAACTGCTCCCTTTATAGAATCTGTATAACTCCTAAAAACAAAGTTTAAGACAAAACCAAGCCCTATTAAAGTAAACACAATGGTGGATATAGAAACAGTGTTAAATAATAATGTATCTAATGGAAAACGAGTACCATCAACTACCATAAACAAAACAAAATAGTATATGCCCCAAAGCATAAACATAGAACCAAGATCACCTAAAGCTCTAAGGCTTTTTCTAAAACTAATAATTCCCTTTAAGTGTGCGATAGACAATTGAACAGTAGCAAGAGAAAAACAAAACACTTGTAAGTTTTGTGTTACCCATTTAGACATTTCAGGACTTTGAGCTGAAGTTACGCTTGATAAGGATGCTATTGAAATGTTTTTCAAAACCCCAGGTATATATTCAACAGAAATTCCAAAATAATTACACGTTATTACGCCCCATAAAACTGTTGTAAGTCCCAAAAGAACTAAGAGTAAAAATGCAGGTTTTGGTTTTCCTTTTTTTAAACCAGCTAATGCACCTGCTAGCCCTCCAAGTGCAAGC
>DASRMY010000139.1:0-4183 GCA_035647695.1 Treponemataceae bacterium
ATATAGATATACAAATAAGGCACTGCGTTTTCGGTCTAAAGTTCTTTATTGAACAAGTAATAAAACCATGATTAGCATTTTAGAAAAGGAGGCTTTATCAATGAGCAAGTTTTGCAAAAACTGCGGTATGCAGCTCAATCCTGGTATTAAATTCTGCTCCTCCTGCGGGGCAGTGGTTCCCCCGCCACAAGTCGAGCCACAACCACTGTCAACAACATCGGCTCCCGTCGCTAAAAAGCAAAGGGTTATGGTGAAGAAATTTCTAATTCCCGCCATCGCTGTTGTTCTTGTTTTGGCGGTCGGAATCGGACTCCTACCAAAACTTTTTAGAGGTAATTATCCCTTTAACGAAGGCATGATAGTTGAAAAAATTATCAAACCGGATAAACAAACTACCGTCGGTAACCTTAAAAACACAGGCTGGCAACTTGATATCCCTGAAAACACCTTCGACGAGGATGTTGCTTTGACAATGACTGTCCTGCCTGAAACGGATGCTGTTAATTATCAAAACGGCGCTTTCGAATTTATTGGGACTCCTGTAAAAATAACAGTTGGAAACGAAGAAAACACTTATTTAAGCCAACCTGTTACGGTCACATTGCAAATCCCCAAAGATCAGCGTATCTCTAGAGAAAATTCGGACGATTATCTCGCAGCTTATTATAACGGAGAAAGTTGGTATTACATATTCCCTGATATAACTAAAATAAGCGAAAACTACATCACATTTGAAACCTACCATTTCTCGCTTTTCTCAGCAGTTAAACTAACGGAAGAAGAAAAGATAAAGTTATATACAAGAAAAATGGCCACACAAATTTGGGAAAGTGAAGAGCTAGAAAAGACCTTTTCTGAAAAGGTTGGGTCAGTGTTCAATGAAACATTTGAAAAAATGGGAATCTCGGACGAAAGCGTAAAAGGAAAGCTGTTACGCTCTATCGCAAAAGAAAACGACTACGGCGCCCTTCTTGTTGCAACAGAGAGGGGTGATATTACAGACTTCAGCGTAAAATGCGGTGAGATGGCGGCAAACGCTCTGATAAAACATTTAAGCATTGAAGACGCTCTTATGGAAAACATTACAGGCAAGGCAGCGGCTTTGGCAACTGGTCTAGGCAAGGGAGCACTTCAACTAAAAGATGGCAATTATACCAATGCTGCAAAAGAACTTTCCTCTGCCTTTATTGGTTATTTCCCCGCAGGCAGAGCTTATCAGGCTACTATTGAAGTTATTGATGCTGGCATTGCAGGCTGGAAGAATTACGAGCTTGACGAGGCGTACAAAAACTATATCAAAGGCGCAGGCAGCAATTCTACAACAGTTAGTAACGATGACTGGGCATTGATGTGTGCAACACAAATGCGTGGATATCTTATCAGACTTCAAGATGAAGCCAAAAACAACCATTGCGCGCTTAAAGGTATATCAAGAAAAGCGCTTGATAAAGATAAAGAGCTAAGCAAAAGCTTAGCGAATCAAGCGGAAAGTAATTTAAGAAAATCATTTGAAAAACGACTTGCAAACGAAAAAGCAATAAAGGCAAAAGAATTGGAATATTCAAAAATCATTGAAGGCTTTAAAAGAGATCTTTTGCTTGAAAGAGGCACGCTCGGTTTTGATTTTGACATGGACATTGAGAGCCGGTTACGCACATTATTTTCTGCTAGAAAAAATATTCTCGACATGTTCGGCGGTGAGATGCCTGTGCTAAGCAGCGGTGAAAGCGCACAGGCGAACCTAAATGAAGCCATAGCAATGTGGGTCACTTGCGGGCCGAAAAATAGAGGTGAGTTTTATAAGTGGTTGGAGGAAAAGGGGTATAAAGACAAAACCCAACCTGCTAAAGGTGATTTTGCTTGGGTACTGACAGAAATATTGGATTTTGAAAACGCTGAGAATTGGGTAAGGGCGAACAAACACCCATCTTACGAATACAACCACAGTTATTCACAAGGTTCATATAGTGTGAGCAGAACTTTTGTGGGCAATGACACATACGGGCAAGGCCTTGCTGGCACATTAGGTCTAAAAGCGACATTGACAGGCGCACCAAAAATCATCTATCCCGATCAACCTGTTTCGCTTAATCTCTCCTTCACCACAACAGAAAATAGCGTGGTGAAGCTATGCTTTACCGGTACAGTAAATGTGACTTTTGATCAATGGGATCTTGAGCCGGGGTTTGTTACAGGTCGTGCGATATCATTTGCAAACAAGGACGGTATAAGCAGCTTCTCCATATCAACAAGTAGCGATGTGGTTTCTTACAATGAAACGCTGACAGCACAGCTCGGAGCCGGAAGTGAGGGCGACCGCATTGCGCTACGCACAGGCTTTTCCATGGGGGTACCCATGGTGACAAACTATGTCTATGAATGGAAGGAAGTTTCTTAATATTAAATAAGTCCCCGTTTTTTGTTTATCGCAATTTTATGAACTCCGCTTCAATTTGAAGCGGAGTTTTCATGTTTAATTTTTGCAAGGCATGTAGACTTTAAAGAATTGATATATCACCGAGAACAATATCTAAGCTTTTGGTAACTTAATAAATATGATAAATGTTAAATCATGTTTTATGCATTACTCCCTCCCATTATCTTTTATTAAAAAAACAGGGCAGAGAAAATTGTTTTCCCCTGCCCCTATAGTTATTGAATTCAAAATTTGAGCTACAATGTCGCTGGTTATTGCTCAAAGCACAATTTCCTTCTTGCATATTACTTTATTTTTTTACATTCTGTTTACACATCTAAACCATTGTGATAGAATTATATCATTAAATGTAAATTTATGAAACAAAGATGTTCTTTTGCAGAGTTGCCACAAGACTTATGTTTTTTTGACACCCACAATATTTAATCCACTTAAAATATTTAAAAACCGATAATAACACTTTAAAAGGAAAAGATTAACATGTTATATTCAACATATGAATTTATTTTTGTTTTTTACCTATTGTTGTAATTATATATTTTTTGCTAAGCAAATTAAAAAGCAGAGTGCCACAGCATTTATTTTTAGTTTCTGCTTCTTTGTTCTTTTATGGATACTTTAACCCCTCCTATTTGCTTATTATTTTATCTTCTGTTGTCATAAATTATTTGCTTGCCATAATGATGACTAAACGACGGGAAATTGATAAAATTATTTTTATCTTTGCAATAATATTTAATATTGGCATGTTGTTTTATTTTAAATACATAGACTTTTTTATAGAAAACATCAATAATATTGCAAACACAAATTTCGATTTTTTGAATATTTTATTACCGCTCGGCATTAGTTTTTTTACATTCCAACAATTCTCATTTTTATTGAGTATATTAAAACGTGAAGAAAAGGTTGAAACTTTTATTGACTATTTTCTTTTTGTAACATTTTTTCCACAACTTGTTGCTGGGCCGATTGTACTATATAGTGAAATGATGCCGCAGTTTAAAGATGATAAAAGGAGAAAAATTGATTACGACAACATAGCTCTTGGAATATATATTTTTGTGATTGGTTTGTTCAAAAAGATAGTTATTGCTGATACACTAGCAGTTTTCGTTAATAATGGTTTTGGGAACACATCAGCTCTTGGGTTACTTCCTGCATGGATAATTTCTTTATCATATACATTTCAAATTTATTTTGATTTCAGCGGATATAGTGATATGGCAATAGGCATAGGCAAGATGTTTAATATAGACTTACCTATAAACTTCAATTCACCATATAAATCAAAAAGCATATCAGAGTTTTGGAAACGCTGGCATATGACTCTTGGTAGAGCATTAGCAAATTATATCTATATCCCTCTTGGAGGAAACCGCAAAGGGAAAACCAGAACATACATTAATCTATTTATTACTTTTTTAGTAAGTGGATTATGGCATGGAGCTGCGTGGAGTTTTGTTTTATGGGGAGCTTTGCACGGACTATTTTCAATTCTTGACAGAGTGTTCAATAAGTTTCTTATTAAATTCCCACCGTTTTTAAAAACTGTTTGGACATTCCTCATTATTAATTTTCTTTGGGTCCTTTTTAGAGCTAATAGCATGACAGAAGCATACGGTATTTATAAGGGAATGTTTAATATCAATAACTTGGGGTTAAATCACTTTGCAAGCATTGTTAATGATGGCATTATTGGTTTCCCAAATGCTATCAGTATCATTATTGTTGCAATAATGTTGT
>DASRMY010000140.1:0-2528 GCA_035647695.1 Treponemataceae bacterium
CCCGGATAAATATGACCACCAGTACCACCGCCAGTAAGAACAATACTTTTTATTTTATTATGTATCACTTATCTTCCCGTTTATTATTAAAAATTGAAAGCAATCTCTCTTTTTTAAATAATCTTGCATAATCACGTGCAGACATCTGCATACCATCTTTTTCATCAGGATTTGCCCCACTCTCATATAAAAGCCGACATATATCCTCATTCTCAGCACCCACAGCAAGACCCAAAATTGTTTGACTATCTTTACCCACCACATCTAAAACCGCACCAGCATCTATGAGAATTGTAGTAAGTTTATAATCAGATTTCCATACAGCATCCATAACAGGAGAATACCCTCTGTCATCAGCAGTACAATTAACAAAAGCGCCTTTTTCTAAAAGCCATTTTACAGTTTTTATGTTTTTATTACGCACTGCAATTGATAAAGCTGGAATACCACCGCTGTTTTTTGCATTGATATCCATCCCTGCGTCTAAAAAAATTTGCGCAGTTTCTAAATCTGAATTTTCAATGACTTGTATAAAAGCATCTGACGTAAAAGGTAATGAGCGTTTATTAATTTTTTCTAATGCTCTTTGCATTACTTCATCATTAATATATGTTGCAAAATATTCTTTAAGAACTTTTGGCAAATCCTCAGTTTTACCAAGCATCTTAAAATTTTCTCCAATTAAAACAGAAGAAAGCTCTGCTCGCTTGCCAGTAATAAAAACAGGTATTTGTCTTCCTGCAAGCACACCTATCACGTACAGTAAGGTTGATGAATGTAAAAACATGCCTATATCTAAAAAAATACAATGACTTGCAGTTTTAAGCAAGTTGGTAATAGTTTGCAAACAAACTTTATCACATTTATCTATAGAGCTATTAATTTTATCAAAAGAAACTGTATGTAGAACACATTCTACACCTTGTTGTTGTATAAAAGAAACAACAGAACCAACTCTATCAATATTTTCGGGTAAAGACAAAACAAGCCATTTCATATGGGTAAGTATACGATATGCGACGCAGCAGGGCAAGTGTTTTAAACGAGGTGAAACAACAGAACTAAAAAAAAACTGATACAAATTAATGTATCAGTTTTGTGCCGCCGCCAGGAATCGAACCAGGGACACAAGGATTTTCAGTCCTTTGCTCTACCGACTGAGCTACAGCGGCTCAATGAGAAGTATAATATAATACAGAATTATTTTTGTCAACTACACAACCGTATGTTTTTTTTTATAAAACCAAACAAAAACATATAAATTGTTTTTTAAATGAGAATGAGTTATACTTACTGTAATATGTTTAACGTAGTGACTAAGACAACTGCATTAAAAACCTTAGGAGGTACCCCTTGAAAAAGATTATTACCATAATGGCAACCATTATATGTGCCACAGGACTATTAGCTGCATTATCTTTTACTGATATTGTAGGAAGCACAGGTCAAGTTGATGATGTAAAAAGAATTCAAAAAGATATTAAAGACGGATTTGACCTTTTTTCAGTTGACTTGGCTACATCTCTTACTACTGCTGCTACTTTGCAAAATGTATGGGCTGATGCATATATAGGAAAAGTATTTCCTTCTGTACCACCCCATTTTGGTGGTGGCATAAATTTAGGAGTAGCGAGCTTAGACTTAACAGGATTAAAGCAAGTTGCAACAGCACTAGATTTTACAGAAATTCCAGCGCGTTTTGTTTTACCTGTTTTAGACATAGAAGCACGCATAGGTGGGGTGTTTTTACCCTTTGACTTTGGCATAAGCATTATGAAGTTTGACACCTCTAAAATAACATTACTAGATCAAATAAAAGCCGATTATTATTCTATAGGTGTAAGTTTCCGTTACTGTGTTTTAGAACAATCCCTTGTTTTACCAAATGTTTCTATAGGAGCGATTTATAACTTTACAAAAGGAAGCGTTGCAGTTGGTGCCACTGATGCACAGGCAAATATTAATTATAAATCACAAACCTACGGACTTGAAGCACAGGTGTCTAAAAAATTTGTTGGTATAATTACACCGTTTGCAGGGGGCCGTTTACTAGCTTCAAACATAAACAATGACTGGGCTTACTCAAAAAAAATTGAGGGCCTAAACACTGAAATCACTGCTTATTTAGAAGGAGAAGGTATTTTAACAGGTGGTAAAATTGCTGACAACGGCTCATTGACGTATAATATATCAGATTATACATCAATTGGAGACTTAAACATGCAATTATTTGCCGGGGTAGGAATAAACTTATTAATTATGCAATTCACCCCATCAGTAAGTTATGATTTAACACAAAGGGTTTGGGGAGTAGCTCTTAGTACACATATAAAACTATAGAGAACTAGCCAAACATACTAATAATAAGTTCTATTTCGCGAACTGAAATATCAAGGTTTTGGGAAATTGTATCGATGGAACACCCATCGTTATGAAATTCCAGAACCTTTGTTTTAGTCGTTTTTTTTGCACTTGCAGAAATCACTGGGGTTTGTTCTGGTGATTGTTCATTATAAGGTAGTGTTTGC
>DASRMY010000141.1:0-2081 GCA_035647695.1 Treponemataceae bacterium
GCTCTAATTTTTGGCGTTGTTGTAGCTTGTTTATGTAGCTTGATGTTCATGGGTATGCTCCCGGAAAACCTTCTGGATTAGCTCTCTTGCAACGAGTAAAGGATAACTCCTAAAACTCATTTGATCATCCGGTACTCTACATCTAGCGGCATTTAAATTTAGGGTTTCATCAGGATTGTTGCTCGAAAAATAATCAGCTATTTTAGCAGCTATATCTTCTGGGTTTGTTGGATCAAAATAAATTGCATGTTCTGAGCAAACATCTCGAACAAAATTTCTGTCTGAAGCAAACAAGGGCTTACTCATCACCATTGCTTCAAGTGGCGAAGCAGAAAAGCACTCTAAGAAGCTGGGAAATACTACAGCATCTAATTGCTCATAAAAGCTTGGGCACTCCTCAGGGGATAAAAGCCCAACGGAAGTAACATATTGGTTAAATAAAGAAGATTTAGAAGCCATCTCTTCGTCGGTAAGCGTCACGTAAAAATGAACGTCTAAAGCATATTTAGTTTTTAGAATATCAGCCACTAAGGGGAAAGTGTTAATATTTTTATGGGCATAGTCACGAGAAACCAACCCTAGACTTATTTTTTCTTTTTTACGAAAAAAAGGCAATGAACGCCACAAAGAAGAATTTAAGTAAATGGAAGAAATAGTATTGTAAACAACAGAAATTCTTTTTTGGGGTATGTTTTTTAACTGTAAAAGCCTTTCTTGTACATGCTCTAGCTCAACCACAAACATATTTGCACGCTTGAAAAAAGCCCATTGTAGAGCAAACTTAACTTTCAACTTTAACTTTTGAAGTGGCGTTAAGTTCTCCAAGGTTGGATTATCAAAATAAAGCATCCAAGGTTGGGCAAAACCAACAATTTCCACTTTACTCTGCTTCAAAAGATAATTGGGCCCAAAAACTGTAAAGCAGACATCATGCACTTTAGCCAGTTTGTTCAATGGCGACGTTAGCGCTTTTAGCCCATAGGTATCAATAACCTGATAACTTCTAAAAATAGAGGTATTCGCTCCAATTCTTTTAAGCCCTGAAGCAACTTCAGAAGAAACCACGATGGTATAATTTGAAAAATCTTTTGATAACAAACTGCATTCATATAAAAATGAAATGGCAACCTGTACGCCACCGCCAACGTGCAAATTTGAAGCGTTTATTAAGTACTTTTTATTCATTGATGATAAACCTGTTCAAAACATCTTCTATAATTCTCAGCACAGGCACTGATCGAATATTTCTCATTATAAATTTCCGCATCTTGCTGCGCTTGAACACTTAAAACAGCATATTCGCTAATTGCTTTTTGAATTTGGTCGGTAAAGGCAAGTTCATCATCCACTTTGGCTACCCGCCAAGCCTGCCCATGGTGAACATTTTTTATTTCAGCAATATCTGAAACAACAGCCGGCAAGCCAGCACAAGCTGCCTCTATTAGCGCATTCGGCAAGCCCTCATACCTGGATGGGAAGAAAAAGAGGTTGGCAATAGCTAAGGCTTCCCACGGCTGACTCAATGCACCAGCAAAACGAACATACTGCTGAATACCCAGCTTATGAGCTAAAAGCTCTAACTCTTTTCTTAGAAAACCATCACCAATTAGGAGTAAAACAGTGTTTTTATGATTTTTCTGAACCTGAGCAAATGTTTTCAGAATGACATCGTGCGCTTTAGGTGAGGATGTTAAAGAACCACTAGTATCAGACTTACCTACTTCCATCCTGCCCACATGTGCAATAACAAAACTATCTTCAGGAATATTGAAACCGTGCTTAGCTCTTGTAGCTACATTGATAAAAAAATGCTCGTCCGGCACTAAAACACCATTTTCAATAACTGCTGTATTAACTTGGTTTGTTTCAATACCAACATTTTTCAACAAGATTTGGAAAGCTCTATCAACACTAGCTGAACAAGAAATATGCAAATCAAAGCTCTTGAAAATAAATTTCACAATATTAAGATTTTTAGCGGTATCTATTTTTGAGCTAGCCATTCGCCTAGTAAAAATTATTTTTTTATTGAAAGGAAACTTAGAAGCAATAGCTGTATAAAAATCTGATGAATATAGATT
>DASRMY010000142.1:0-4076 GCA_035647695.1 Treponemataceae bacterium
AAGCAATATTTGTATTCTCAGCAATACCAATTGCATTAATTGACCATTGCTGAACCTGTTCACCTTCTGGCTGTAAACTATTTGCAGGTACAGTAGACTGTAAGACTATTGTAATATCTTCGGCGTTTGGCTGTTTGATTACAAATTCTGTTGCAGTTTTTTTAAGCGTAAGTTCTGTAATACCACTCCCCGCCTTTTGAACTAATTGAATTGCCCACGTTATTGTTAGAACAACAATCCCACAAAGCAAAAAAATCTTTTTTTTATTCATCTTTTTTCCCCTTTTCTCCAAGCCTGTCTTTCATAGCGTCGGGGTAATACCCAGCTTGAATTTTTCTACGTCTTAGTTCTCGTATTCTCCAAATTACAAATCCTATAAGAACAACCAAGAAGGGCAAACCATACTGATTTAATAGTTTTGCCAGAGAAGCCTTCGTAGGATTGTCTACAACAAATGTGCTTGATGCGATTCCCTTTGTACGCATAGAACATAAATCAGCATTACCATTTAAGTAATCAACCGCATTACGTAGAAATATTGCAGTTGCTGATTGTCCGTTTTCGTCTATTAACGCCGATGTTGTAATTAATGAAGAACCACATACTATAATTTCACTTGGTTGAACGCTTGATGCAAGACGAGATTGTGCATTAATAGAGCTTGTGTTTTCATCATATTCATCTGCTCCCACAGGAACAGCATCAAAGGCACTAGAAAATCTTCCACGTAACAAAACAGCTAAACTTTCTTGATTCATATTAGTTTGAGCTGGTTTAAAAATCTTCATTGGGTGTAACTCAATATTTTCGTTAAGATGCCATGCGTTATGAGAACTAGAAAGCAAAATTTCTGCGCTTCGTTCACTTGTATTTTTAAAATTTGGCGTCACAGCTGCTGTCTGCAATAACAGTGTATAAGGAATATTGGCTGTTATAACGGAATCCTGATTCATTGTTTTTTGCTGCACCCAAGGAATATAATAAAAATTTAATGATCCATACTGTCTATCATTTTGTGTATGACATTGTTCATCTAGTATATAGCTTTGGCTTACACTAACACCATATTTTTCTAGTAGTCTTGAAATATTAGATTCATTTGGCTCATAAGAAGGTGGAGCACCATACATTGCATATTGTGGATCTTGCTCTTCTATAAAAGGATCAGCAAAAACTAGTAGGTTTCCACCCTTCATTACAAATTGGTCAATTTTATAGAGTACATCTTCGCTCATTTCTATTGTTGGTCCATTTATAATAAGAGCTTTGACGCCTGTAGGAATTTCATCTTCGCTTAAATCCACACCTATAACATTATACCAATCACTACAAATAGATTTAAAATTATATGCGCCTGATTGCGTATCTGCTAAACCTTTTTCGCCTACACCAGTGAGATATGCCACATCGACTTGTTTTGAAACAAGCGCGTGCAAAGTTTCGCCAATTGATGTTTCAAGATTATCTAAACCAGTAACTCCATAACCAAAAAGACCTCTAGTAATAGACAATGGTACTATTCGAAAAGCTTCTTCGTATTCTAAAACAACACCGAGTGTACCTGTTCCTGTAGAGCCATCTTCATTTGACCAATTAACTGTTGGTAAACCATATGTGCCAACTATACTATCAATTTCTTCTTCTGCAGGCACTACACGAGTAAAGGTAATACGATTGCCACTTACACTATTAACAGCCGATAAAGCATCAACAACTGCTGTGTCAACCGTATCAAATCCACTTACTCCAAATTCAGCTATTTTAGGCGTAATATAAAGGGTCATACTTACATTACTGCTTAAACCTGCAAGCGCAGAAGTATCAGCAATCATTTTACTCATTGCCGTCGTTAGTTTATATTCCATCCCCTCAGAAGAGGTTAGCCCATCAACTGCCTCTATTCGATCAGCATACATAAGCACAAGACCCATATAGGCTTGTTTTAAACCAACTTCTGTATCAGTTACTTGTTGGATTTGTACTTGGCGTAAATTATATTCAGCTGCTACACTTTGATTTTCAGGGTGATCCATATTATAAAAATCGTAATCAAAATTACCATTCGCATTACCCTTATATTCGACAAGCAAGTCTTTTAAATATTGTTGAGTTGCATTATAAGGAGCAGGTAAATTCGCGGTAAAAAACACTTTTACTGACAATGGTTGTTCAAGGGTCGATACAAGTGTTTTAGAGCTTTCTGAAAGTGAATATGACTTTGCATGTGTTAGATCAAGACGAAAAAAGGTGTTAGCACATACAAGATTTAATAGCACTAAAAAAATTATAACAAGTATTGTGTTGTTTTTGTTGCTTTTGAGCCATGTGGTAAATTTTTTCATTATGCAGTCCTCCGTTGCTCAAGTCCCCGCCATGCTAGCAGTAAAAAGAATGCTGTGAGTGAAATAAAATAGACTAAATCTCTAGAATCAATAATACCTCGTGAAATTGAAGTGAAATGATTTCCAGCAGAGATAAATTGTAAAAAATTAACAATTGCAGCAGGCAAAAAAATTAAAAATTGGTCTATTAATGACAATACAATACAAATAGTAAATGCTGTAAAAAAGGCTACTATTTGATTTTTTGTTATTGATGATGCCCATAACCCAATTGCACAATAGGCAGCTGCTAGCAAAAAGGCTCCTAAGTATCCTCCGAATATTGGACCAAGATCAGGACTACCAAATATAGCACAGGTTATCGCATACGCAATTGTAGGAAGAATCATAAGTATGCAAAAAATAAAAACTGCTAAAAATTTCGCCCATATAATATCATCCGCATTAACCGGCAATGTTATGAGTGTTTCTAAACTTCCACTTCGAACTTCTTCTGAAACGAGACGCATTGTAAGCGCTGGAATAAAAAAAGAAAATAATACAGGCAACCAGTGAAAAAACTGTCGCATTTCAGCTCGCCCCTGTAAAAAAAATACATTAAAAAATAAAAACCCAGAAAAAAGCAAAAATAATGCACCTGCAATGTATGCAATAGGACTGGTAAGTAGCGCATTAATTTCACGTTTTACCATTACCCATACAAGGTTTTTGGATTGTGTTTTAT
The DNA here is from genome assembly GCA_035647695.1 of Treponemataceae bacterium. Lineage (GTDB taxonomy): Bacteria > Spirochaetota > Spirochaetia > Treponematales > Treponemataceae > CETP13. Next base: position 3,067 of record DASRMY010000142.1, read on the forward strand.
TCATTATTCATCACCACCCTTTATTGTTACTGTTCGGAATACATCTTCAAGACTATTGCGTTTTAGTACAATTTCGTACAACTGCCAACCTTTTTCATGTATTAGTTTTGTAATTGCAGGACGAATTTCTGACTCTGATGCTACACTGACAACCGCCCCTGCTCCTTTTTCTTTGTCAGGTAGAGACCATTCTTCATCATTTGAGCTAATCTCTGTTACTGCTTTTACACCCGTAACTGTTTTAAGTGCATCACAAATTTCTTTGGTAGTACATCCTGTCGCCTGTACCTGAATACTTGCACTAGCACCATAACGAACACGTAACTCACTTGTAGAACTATCTGCTACTATTTTACCTTGAGATATAATAATTACCCTATCACAAAGCATCTCTACTTCGCTCAAAATATGGGTTGAAATAATAACCGTTCTCGTTTTACCTATTTCTTTAATTAAATCTCTAACTTCACCAATTTGATTTGGATCAAGACCACTTGTAGGCTCATCTAAAATGAGTATCTCAGGATCGTTCATAAGAGCATGAGCCAGACCAACTCTCTGCCGATACCCACGAGATAATTCAGCAATGTTTTTATGCATTACTTCAGCAAGGCCACATGTTTGGCAAAGAGCGGGAACCTTTTCTTTTGGATTTTGCTCCTGCATATTTGCCACATACTCCAAATAATCTGCTACTATCATATCACTGTAAAGTGGTGCAGCCTCAGGCATATAGCCTATTTTATGTTTTGATTTTTTTTCATTTGATGAAATGTTTTCACCATCAATGCTAATAGTACCTGCGCTGGCTGTAAGATAGCCAGTAATCATACGCATTGTCGTTGTTTTTCCTGCTCCGTTCGGTCCTAAAAGACCAACAATTTCACCAGTTTTAATAGAAAAACTGATATCATCTACAGCTTTAAAAGAACCAAAGGAACGGGAAACATGCGATAACTCAATCATATTTTCCTCCAAAAACAATTTTAAAAAGTGTAATTATACTACCA